>JBAYGM010000072.1:0-6121 GCA_041666705.1 Candidatus Altimarinota bacterium
ATTTTTTTTGAAAATAGATTCTTTTTCACAGGCTTTTTTTTGAATATTTTTTGGAAGATTTGAAAACTGTTTGGCGAATTCATTGTTGTAGTGAATTTCTTTGATTTGCATGTTAGCTCGTTAAATCTTTTAAACTAGCTAATTTTTTTGTTTTTCCAAGCTCGTAGTCTTTTTCCGCTTGGGTTGCCATTTTTACTAATTCTTCCTCGGAAATAAGGCTTTTTTCAAGATTCATAACGCGAATAATATAAGAACTTGTGGTTTGGTTGGCTTTTTTTGCTCTTTTTTCAATTTCTTTTTTTATCGACGCAGGCAGGGAAATACTTAAGATCGAACGCATATTGGATTGTTTAAATTTTGTATTACAATTGTATTACAAAAATAATTTAAAATCAATCGAAATTTTGTAACCCTTAGAGATGTTCTACCAGGTTATTCCGTCTTTTGCGACTAAAACCATGGCGTATTTTCTCTCTTTTCTTTCTTCGGTCGTCCATGATGGGGCTTGATAGTTTGCCGGAATTTCGCCATTTGTGAATTCAACTTCTGCTGAAAAATCTTCCTTGCCGTCAAGTTCTAATCTATCAATTGTCGTGATAGTATTGTCGTTTTTTTCTATAAAATACCTGCGTTTATTTATTTTTCTATACTCTTTTGGTCGGATCTGATTAAATGCGTAATAGAGGTCTTTAGTTATTTCAAATTCAATCTCTTGCCTTGCTTGGCCTGTTCCGGATTTTATTGTGCCATAAAATGACTCTTTATTGTTTTCATGTGTTATTTTGCGTATTCGAAATTCGTAAGCGGGCATATCTCCTTCGGCTGGTGCGGAAAATAAATAGATTTGTTCGTGATCTTCAAATTGGCCTGCGTAATAAAGTTTTCTTAGATCCGGGAAGTCAGGGTGCGTTTCATCAACACTATATTTTATTTCTAATTCTGTGCGTTCTTGTTGTTTTTCCTTAATGAATTCATCTCCTTTTCTATATCTTAACCTGCTTGTTCCCATATCCTTTTCTTCGTATGTTGGATCGGTTGTAAAACCGGTACAAACTTTTCCTTGTGCGCGTTTATCTGCGATTTGATGAAGAATTCTTTTTGCGAGAAAAATTAATTGTTCTTTAGGCTTTCTTTCTTCTACAGCCTCTCCGCTTGTGATAAAATCTTCCATGCGTCTTATTGTGGCTGTGATTTTTTCTTCTCTTCGTAATAAATATTGTGCGACGTCCGGTTGTGAATTTACAATTCTTGCACGTGTTGTTTTTGAGATTTCTAAAACCTTTCTCAAAATCGATATTTGTCCGAGACTTTCATCGGAATCTTCTAATGTGTCATTATAACGAAGAGACATTGATGTTGCTTCTATGCTATCTGGTGTTAAATCAACCCCTTGTCTTAAAGCTTCAGTGGTTTCATTCCCAAAATAAATTTGACCTTCTCTGTTCGCACTTAAAAGATCCCTGGCAACGCTTGCAACGTTTGCGTCAGCCTTAGTGTCAATTTCTAATTCCGCTATACTTATGTCCACTTCGCTTACAAGCCTGTCGTGTGTTGAAAATGTTTCGTCTAACATTGTGAGTATTGTTAAGTTGGTTTTTATCGCTTTTTTGTGTATGCGGCGTAATTTGGGTTGCCCGGAAATATATAGGTGTCGGGGCGTCTTTGCATTTCGTATGAATATCTTTGTTGCATATTCCTGAAATATTCTTCCCATGTGCTGAATTGATTGCCAAGCAAAGTTGCCGCTGTTACTTTCGTGAAATGGGTAAATAATTCTGTCCCAATTCCATCATTTGATCCGGTTACAAGGCGTTTTGGTCTATAAAAATCTCTTATCATTGGAGCTGTTCGGCAACCGCCGAGCATTAATAGTGATTCTGGAGCACAGAATTTGCCGGAAAGTTTTGCTATTTCTGGTATATCAGATACGTGCCCCGCACATAATATTAATCCGTATTTGCGACTTCCAATCACCCTTTTCGCTTCTTTTGATGCGTCTCCTTTTGTTACATCTATTACAGTCCAATTAATCGATTCGACATCTTGTGTTATATCTTGTCCTGCGCTATTGGTTCCCGTTATTATTCTTAAAGGGCATCTTTTTATAGCAAATGATTGATTTTTTGGGTTTTTGCCTTGTCCGTGTCGTGTGACAGGTCCGAGTTTTGCGTCTCCGGCTATTCTCCAGTATTCATTTTCCATTTCGGATTCTCCGTTGTGGGTTAATGCTAATACGCCTGTGTTGCGAAGAGTGGCGCGTAAGCGTGGAATGTCTACATCGTAAAGTTTTTCCGGGGTTGCCTCTGCGGCATCCGCATTTCCTTCAAGCGCAAAGTTGACTCCTCCTGCAAGAAATAATGTCAAGCCTAATAGGAAATTTCGTCTGCCTTCCACCCCTTCTTCGTCAGGTTGGTTTTGTCTTGGATCTGCGTCCGTATTGCCTGGTCTATTTTGTGATGTATCCATGTTTTATACACTATTAATATGGGCTATTATTTTGCGCTTCTTTGCTTATTAAGCCATTCATTTAACGCCTTGTTGAATGCGTCGGTTTCGCTTCTTACTGGCCATGGCATTTTATAAGCAGCTAAGTAGTCTTCAAATTTTTCATATTTTCCTGCGGGAATTTTTTCCGTTTTTCCGTTTGAAATTTCTTTAGTTGGGCTTGCGCCATCCCAGTTTGTCGTTACAGGAAAGCCAACATGTGCAAGTGCAGGATCCCAAGTTGGATCGACATACACCCATTTTCCGTCTATTTTGACTTCAATACCGTCGTGAAATGCGCGTGTGCCAGATCTTTTTTTAAGCGCTAGAATCTCTTTTGGTATAGGTAGATCTTTCCAATCAAATAAAACGTCCAATTTTCTTACTTCAAAGCCGCGTTGTTTCAATAGGGCGTAGAGTGCATTGCTTTTGTGTCTACAATCGCCTTTTTCTTCGTCATATAATTCTATTCCGCCGCGAGCTTTGAATGAACGCAATTCATATGGAAAGCTCTGGATGAATTCGAATAGTTTTTGTCGCGCTTCGCCTTCGTTTAAATCTTCAGTCAAATTGCCTGTCATTTTTTTGACGTTCCATTGAATTTCTTCGTCCGGTTTTTTATCTATATTTAATCCGTGAATGCGGGCCTTTTGCTCTTCGATCGATAGAGCTTTTCCCTTGCCAAGCGCTTCAGCGATGGCTTGGCATGCAGGTGTTGTTATTAACGTTAAAGCCGCTGCTGCTTCTATCGCGCTAAATAGAAAGCGTCTACGTGATGTGCTTTCTATTTCTGTTGGTTGGCTATTTCGTGTATTCATTGTTGATTATTGGTTAAATTGTTTTTTAAAAATATAAAATGTGCCGTTCATTCCTCCAAGAACTTTTTTTCTTTCGAGAACGAGTCCATTTTTTTCTGCTGTTTGCATGATAGCGGCATCTTCCTCTGTTTTGCCATTGAATATAAGGTATCCCCCATTTTTAGAGCTTTTAAGTATAGTCGCTGATTGTTCGATAAACATTGTAATGCGACGATCAAAGTATGCCGCGCATTGAGAATAAATTACATCAACGCTTCCTAGGTCAATTCCTTCTTTTTCAAGTTTTTTTAAAGTTGATCCAATGAAACCGGCGTGTTCAGTTACTCCTTTCGGAAGGTCTTTATACCATTGTGATAAATTTGTAAAATGGATATCCAAAGTTGCACCAACTCTATCGCCAAAATGTGCGATTAATTCACCAATTCCTTTTGGTTCGTATCCTTCTTTTTCCATTCCTTGAAGTCCTGCATATCCACCTCCAACTTCAAGAAAACGCGCGGATCCTTGGTCTTCTATCACGCCTTCCAATACATCTTGTAATGGAATTCCATTGTCTGTCGCGAGTTTATGTGAGCCGCCGCTTGTTGTCCAGCTACCGGGGGATAAAAGGCATCTTATTGCTGTTCCAAGGCTTCCGGTTGCGTTTGTAATTGTTTGTAAATAGCTAAGAATATTTCTGCGTGCAGGTACGCGAGTGTTTGGTGGTATGCGTCGTGCTTGGATGTCACGCATGACTCCCATGTCGGTTTCTTTGCGGTCGATTTGGTCCGGTGTGATTCCCACGTCTTCCATTTGTTTTAGCACCTTGGCGCAATATTGTCTATGTGCCACATCTTCTTCTTCACTAAGGGCTAATCTGTTGATGAGGTCTTCCATGTAATTTTAATTAAAACAATAAAGGGTGCTATTATAAAGTATTTTTATAAGCTTGTCAACTCATTTAAAAAGGGCGCCTTTTTTTGAGGGCGCCCTTTCGATGTTTTGTTTGTCTATCTATTTAGTTTATTTTGCTTGGACTGTTAATCCGAGTAAAAGCGAAGCGATCTTTGCCGCTTCAGCTCTGGTTATATTGTTGGACGGGTTAAACATGCCGTTTTCGTAACCATTAACGATTTTATTTTTTGCGGCGTATTCAACATATTTTGCGTACCAATCGGTATTTTTTACGTCAGGAAATTTTGCGCTAAATACAATTTCGTCCACTTTTATTTTTGCGGCGTCAAACAGAATTTTTACCGCTTCGGCTCTATTAATTGGTTGATTTGGTTTAAATAAATTATTTTTATAACCCGCAATAATTTTATTACCATAAGCAGCCTCTACATATGGAGCAAACCAATCGTTTGTTTTAACATCCTTGAACGAAGTTGTCGTGAGGTTGTTGTTGACCTGAATGTTAAACATATTTATCGCGATTTTTGTGAACTCAGCCCTTGTTATAGGTTTATTAGGACTGTAATGGGTTGCATCTGTTCCGGATATAACTTTTTTTGCTAAAAGATCTTCGATAAATGTTTTTGCCCAGTGGCCGGCGATATCTGTTATATCTTTTGCCGTTGGTGTTGCAGTTGCGGTTTTAGGCGTTTCCGGCGTTAATGAAACGATTGCGCCACCACCGCTTGATGAACTGGCCGCCGGAGTTACGGATGCCGCAGTTGATCCTGCGGATTCATTGCCGTCTGTGTCGACTGCGATGATTTGATATGAATATGCGGTTCCATTTGTGAGACCTGTAATTGTTTTTGTACAGGTCGTTGTTCCACAAGCGGAATGGAGCAATGTTGTGACAGTGGCTTCCGAAACATTTGCTTCCCAGATTTTATAACTGGACATGTCGCTATCGCTGTTTTTTGTCCAAGTTAATGTAGCTTGTGCGTTTCCCGCTGTTGCGGTTGGTGTTGCAGGTGTTGCAGGTGGAGTTGGGCCAGTTGGGAGAATTGGGGCAAATGTCGTAAAGTGGTCTGTTTCCGCAACTAAATAAATATAATCTACTCCTGCCGCTACTAATGTTCCCGAGTCTGCAACGGTTGTGTAAGGGATTATATTCCCACTTACGTCGTAATATTCTTTTGTTGCGGATTGTGGCACCCAGTTATGCGCAGCGTCATCCCAGTATCCAACTGTTAATTGATCTGCTTCTGCGGGAGTGTCTAATCCGGCCGTTGTTAATTCGCTTGTCGTTAAATATAGCGAGAACGTTACATCGTTATCCAGGGTTGTAACCGGATTTCCATTAGAGTCTTTTGCTGATATTTCTTGACCGTAACCAATTGGGGTTGCAGTTGGCGTTGAAAATACGTCACTTATTTCTTTTGTTGTGACTTGTCCGGCATCTGTTCCTGACCCTAAAGCATTTGGTGGAACGAATATTTCTGTATTCGTATTTTCATCGTTGATAATTCCTCCTGTGCTCGGGGTAACCGTTTCCGTTTGTGGGGCGCTTGGTATACTTTCTCCCGTTAAAGCGGTTAATGAAAAGTTTTTCCCCGTTTCACTGCTGTTTGTTACGTCAACTTGCGATGCCGTTCCTGCGCCATATCCGTCTGTAATCGCATTTATAGTCCAAATTCCCGGTTTTACGGATAGTGAATATGTTCCATCTGTTGAAGTTGTTGTGGATGCAAAACCTCCACCCGCCGCCTCAGCATAAACCGTTGTATTTGCCGCCGCTTCACCTCCCGCTAATACTGTTCCTGATATAGTTTTTGAATTTACTGTTAAGGCTATATTGTTGTTCGTTGACTCCGCTGCAACCACTACGTCGATTGGAGTGGAAGCATATCCGGATTTATCTGCCGAAATACTGTATGTCCCTGCCG
>JBAYGM010000073.1:0-5985 GCA_041666705.1 Candidatus Altimarinota bacterium
GCATTTTTCCCCATTTAAAAAGCTCTTCCAATCCCTCTGTATCTTCAATAGAAATGTCTTTATAATGCGCGCCAAAATAAACCTTCACACCTGCAACATTTTTAACATGTTTTATATCATTAAAATTTCTTCCATTTGCACCAATATAAAAGCCAAAATTCACAACAGAATCATCATTTGCAAATCCCCTCTTTTCATCCAAATCTTCATTCGTTAAAGTCGGCGGACGCGTATTTGGCATGTCAATAAAAGTCGTAATTCCTCCTGCCGCACAAGCGCGTGAACCAGTCGAAAAATCCTCTTTCATAGTCAGCCCCGGCGTTCGCATATGCACATGCGCATCGATAATTCCCGGCAAAACATAAAAACCCGAACAATCGATAGAATCTTTCGTAAGATCTGTTACGCTCGGCATAATCTTCTCGATTTTCCCGTCCTTAACACAAATATCAACGACCCTAACGCCGTCCGGAAAAACAACTTTGCCATTTTTTAAGATCAAATCATACATTGGCTAAAGTATAGCCTAGGCTTTTCCCAAAACCAAACTTATCATCGCCATCCTAACCGCCACTCCATTTTCAACCTGCCTAAAATATGCTGACCCAGCAAAATCATCCATATCAAGCGAAATCTCGCCGATTCTTGGCAACGGATGCATAATAATCGCCTTTTTATTCGCTTCTTCAATCAATCCGCGACTCATCACAAATGCATTTTTCAATTTTTCATATTCATTCAAGTCCGTAAATCTCTCTTTTTGCACACGCGTCATATAAATAACGTCTGACTTTTTCGCAGCTTCAGTCAAATCAGAAATTTCCTCATAAGCAAGCCCTTTTTCATCAAATTTTTCCAGATATTCTTTTGGCATCTTAAGTTCATCCGGCGAAACCAAAACAATTTTCACGTCATAATGCCGCAGCAACAAACTCAGCGAATGAACCGTTCGCCCATATTTCAAATCCCCAACCATCGCGATTGTCAGCCCATCAATTTTTCCACATTCTTTTTTAATCGTATACATGTCCAAAAGTGACTGACTTGGATGCTGATTTGGGCCATCTCCCGCATTCAAAACCGGAATACTCGCATTATCCGCAAAAACTTGCGCAGAACCCGACTCCGGATGACGAATCGCAATCACGTCCGCAAACTTCTCAACAACCTTTGCCGTATCCGCCAAAGTTTCACCCTTAAAAATCGACGAACTCGCAATTTCCGTCGCAGAAATCGTCTCTCCACCAAGCCTTTTCATAGCTGTCTCAAAAGAAAATCTCGTCCTCGTCGAAGGTTCATAAAAAAGCGATGCCAAAATCTTCCCATTCATCAAATCCCCTTTCTTTTCCTTTTTTGCAAAAGGCTCCATTTTCAAAGCAACCTCAAACAAATGCTCCAAACTCACCCGATCAAACTGCTCTGTAGATAAAATATCTGCGTTTTTAAAGTCCATATTTTTTAGTTTTAACTTTTAACTTTAGCAATCACTCTAAGTTGCCCAAAAACACCCTCTTCATAATATCACTCTTTTCTATATCATCCGAATTCCCATGAAGAGCAATTTTCCCCTTATCCAAAACGTAAACCTTATCCGCAACTCCCAAAAGCGATTTGATATTATGTTCCACAACAACAATCGCAGTTTTTTGCTTTAAATTAATTTCTTTTATTTTCTCAAAAACCTCTTTCACAATTTTTGGCGCAAGCCCCAAAGATGGCTCATCCAAAAGCAAAACCTTTGGATCGGTCATAAGCCCACGCGCAATCGCAAGCATCTGTTGTTGCCCACCGGAAAGACTTCCGGAAGGCTCACGCCTTTTATGCTTCAAAACCGGAAAAAGCTCCATCATTCGCTCTATTCGCTCTTTCAATTCATTTTTATTCGCAACTGTAAATCCACCAATTTCAAGATTTTCCTCAACCATTAATCGTGCAAAAACCCTTCTACCTTGTGGAACAAAAGAAATCCCCTTGTAAACAACCTCATAAGGAATTGGCTTAAACGCATCACTATGCCATAAAATCGATCCCGAAGTAACGGGCACCAATCCAAAAACCGCTTTCAAAATCGTTGATTTTCCGGCACCGTTTGGCCCCATCAAGGCCGTAACTTCACCGGCATTTATATCAACATTAACGCCATCCAAGGCTTTAACTCCGCCAAAATGTACATGCACGTCTCTTAATTGTAGTAAGATTTCTTTCATATTTTTTTATTTTCCAAGATAAGCTTCGATTACAGATTTCTTTTTTAAAACGCTATTTGGCTCCCCTTCCGCAAGCAAACTTCCCTCGTCCATAACAAAAACATAATCAGAAAGTTCTCTAATTAAATCCATATTATGCTCAATCAAAATCACGGTTTTTCCTTCTTTTCTTAAATCCTTAATAATTCCGGAAACAGTCTTAATCATCGCATGAAAAAGCCCCGCAAACGGTTCATCAAACAAATAAATTTCAGTTTTCATAAGAAGCGCACGCGCAATCTCAAGCAATTTTCTTTGCCCATAAGACAAATTTTTTGCCAATTGATTTTTCTTAGCCTCAAGCCCAACACGCTGAAGCATTTTTTCCGCTTCTTCCAAGTGATATTTTTTATGAACTTCAAAAAACGATCCAAAAACACTTCTCTTCGTCAAAACAACAAGTAAATTGTCAATAACCGTCATTTGCTCAAAAAGTCGAACTTCCTGAAAAGTCCTTGTAATAGACAAATCCTGAATCTCAAAAGGTTTTATTTTCTTCAATTTTTCCGCATCATTAAAAATCACAACACCGCTGTTTATTTCAACCATACCGGATAACAAATTTATCAAAGTCGACTTCCCCGACCCATTCGGCCCAATAATGCTCACAACTTTTCCTCTTGGAATTTTAAGCGACAAATTATTCACCGCATAAACGCCGCCAAAATTCTTCACCAAATTCCTCACCTCAATTATATTTCCACCCTTTGTCATTTTTAATTTGTCATTCATTTGTCATTTGTCATTTATCATTTGTCATTTACAGTTTATATTCTCCCATTATTCCACTCGGCCTATATATCATCAAAAGCACCAAAATCACCCCATAAACAATTTGCCTCATCTCAGCCGCTATTTCATTCGGAAATCCAACGAAACGCATTAATTCAGGCAAAAGAATCAATATAAAAGCACCCAAAAGTGACCCTTTCAAATTCGCCAATCCTCCAAGAATTATCATAGAAAGAATCAAAACCGATTCCATCAAAACAAACGTATTTGGGCTTGTAAACCTCAAATACGAGGCAAAGAAAGAACCTGCAACAGCAGCCATCCCTGCGCTTATAACAAAAATAGCGAGCTTAAAATAAAACGCATTATATCCAAAAACCTGAATAGCCTTTTCATCTTCGCGAATAGCCTTCAAAACTCTTCCAAAAGAAGACTTGGCAATAAATCGCGCAAGAAAATAAATCAAAGCAAGAAAAACTAAAACCAGCGCTAAAAATAATAAATTATTATTAAAATCCAAATGCAATCCAAGAAAATCAATCTTTGGACGAGGAACGGCCACAATTCCAAGCGGACCACGCGTTAAGCTATGCCAATTCATAAAAATCCCATAAGCAATAATATTAAATCCAACAGTAACTATCACATAATAATCGTCTCTGAATTTAGATAAAACAAGTCCAATTAAAAGACCTATTAAGCCGGCAACAATAACACCAATCAACATCGACGAGAAAAATCCAAATCCCGCAGTCTTTGCAATTAAAGCGGTAGCATAAGCCCCAATCCCATAAAAAGCCGCCTGCGTAACAGAAACGAGTCCCGTATATCCAACAACCAAATTCAAACTAACCCCAAGAATTGCATAAACAGAAAACATGGTTAGCAAGTGCACAATATAATAAACTGTATAATTCATAATTATCTTTTAATTATTCCGCGAGGCCTAAAAATAAGAAATATTATAAGTAGCACAAAAGCTACAGCCTCTTGCCATTCTCCAGATATCCAAAATATCGAAAAATTAGCAACAAATGTCAAAACAAACGCACCAATAAAAGCCCCGTAAACACTACCAACTCCACCAATAATCGCAGCTGAAATACCGTGCAAAAGTAGTTTCATACCCATTGTAGGATTAAGACCTGTATCAAAACCAACCGCAATCCCGCCTATTGCGGCAATTCCTGATCCAATAAAAAACAAAAGTCCTATAATTTTATTAGTATTTATACCAACAATTTTCGCAACCTCTTCATCATCGCTAATAGCCTTAACAGCCTTACCAAAAATCGTATATTTCAAAAATATAATAAGGCAAATCGCGACAATAAAAGCCATTATCAAAATATAAATCTGAGTCTGAGTAATTGTTGCGCCAAATATTGTATAAAGCTTATCGTGAACTGAAATATCGGATAATGTTTGAAATTCACTCGTAAAGAAAATCTGTATAAGAGACTGCAAAGCCGTGAAAACACCAATTGAAGCAACAAGCATAATCATTCCAGAAGCCTTTCTTTTTCGAAGTGGCAAATAAATAATTAAATCTAAAATATAACCAAGAAATCCTGCGGCAATAACCCCAAGAACAACAGATAAATACATATTTAAACCAAGCATTTTGAAGAAGAAAAACGCAATGTATCCGCCAAAAATAGCAACGGTGCCATGAGCCATATTAAAGAATCTCGTGGCACCGTAAATTAAATTAAAACTTACAGCCAGGAAGGCTATTATCGAACCTGCGATAATGCTATTCAAGATGAGTTGCGGAACTATATTCATTATTTTACCAATTCAAATTTGCCATTTTTAACAACAAAAACATCGTACGTTCCCGGAACATCTCCATTTGCATCAAATTTGACATGACCTGTGCCACCATCAAATTCAACTTTATAGAGAGCTTCTTTAATTTCTTCACCTGTCTTTGCACCATCTTTAATAGTCAATGCAATTGCTTTAAATGCATCATATCCTTGAGCGGCAAAAGGACCTACCTCAACATTAGTATAAATCGTCTTAAATTGTTCTAAGAAAGCGCTTGTTCCGGAAGCAACAGATGTAACGTACATTCCTTCAGCGGAAACTCCAGCTCCTTTCAAAATTGCTTCACCTCGAAGCCCTTCAGATCCAACAATGAAAGCTTTAAGCCCAAGTTCACTCATTTGTCTTAAAATACCTGCAGCAACACTTGGTCCATTATGAATAAAATAAACAGCATCCGGATTTGCAGCCTTGATTTTTGTAATTTGAGTTCTTGCATCAGTTGCAGTTCTTTCAACGCCTTCAGATGCAACGACTTTCCCTCCCAATTTTTCAAAATTTTCTTTTAATACAGCGTTAAATCCAATTCCATAATCTTCATTGCTATATAAAACCGCAAGATTTCTATATCCCTTGTCATAAACCAATTTGGCTCCAAAAGCGCCTTGTAAAGAATCGCTTGGAATCGTTCTAAACATGAAATCTCCATCTTTTGAAATATCAGGATTTGTTGAAGCAGGGCTGACTAAAACAACTTTATATTGCTCTGCAATAGGATAAGAAGCACGTGTTGCGCTTGAGCAAAGATCTCCAATAACTGCTTGAACCTTATCAACACTAACAAGCTTTGTCATCGCATTAACAGAATCTTTTGGATCACATTTTGAATCTTCATAAATAATTTCACTCGTATAACCGAATTCCTTAGCAGCAATTTCAATTCCCTGTTTTGTCATTTCTCCATAACTTCCGGCATCACCTGTAAAAGGCAAAATTATACCAATTTTTGGCTTAGATGCGGCGTCATCGGACGTTCCAAAAACGGAACAACCCGCGACAAAAACGACCGCAAGCATAAGCACTCCGGCTACGATTTTTTTCATCATATTAAAGAGGTTAAATTAATATACTGGGAAAATTATATTGTCACGCAAGCTCAAAATCAAGCTTTATGATTTCACAAAAGATCAATAAACTTATCAAACAATTCCTCGCTATCTTTTGGCCCCGGACAAGC
>JBAYGM010000074.1:0-5958 GCA_041666705.1 Candidatus Altimarinota bacterium
AAGAAATTGGTAAAGATTTTTCAGTTACAAGAGAGCGCGTAAGGCAAATTGAACAGACCGCAATTGCAAAATTAAGCAGAAATGTTTTTAATACACCTTTACCAATGATTCACCAGTTTGCAATCACAATGTTGCAAGCAAATGGTGGCGCAATGCGTGAAGATATTTTCATTTCAAGCATTTTGAGTACGATTCTTCAAGGCGAGAATGCAGACGTTGAAGCTTTGAAATTATCACTTTTGCTTGATAAAGGAATTGATCGTGAAGGGAATAAAATTTTAAGCTATCCTTATTTCAGACTTAAGACAATTGAAACAAGCCTTATTTCCGAATCTTTGAATGTTGCGGTTGATTTGTTAGATAAGAAAGGCAAAGTCATGGATCTTGAAACGCTTTATAAATCCATGAAGGACAAGATGAAGAATGAAGCATTTACAGATGCATTCTTAAATTCGGTTCTTAGAATCGACAAAAGAATCAAGATTGCAGAAGCCGGAATTGGTCTTATCAAGTGGAGGGATATCAATCCTCGCACACTCAAGGATAAGATTTTCTTTATTCTTCGCAAGAATGAATCTCCTTTGCACTTCCGCGATATTACAAGCACAATCATTAAAGAAAAATTTGATCACAAACCTGTTAATCTTCAAGCTGTTCACAATGAGCTTATTCGTTGGGAAGACTTTATCTTAATCGGTAGAGGCATTTATGCCCTTAAAGAATGGGGTTATTCCAAAGGAACTGTAAAAGATATTATCACAACTCTTCTTTCAAAAAAGAAAGAAATGGATAGAGATGATATTATCAAGGAAGTTTTGAAACAAAGACAGGTCAAGAAAATTACGATTTTGCTTTCACTCTCCAATAATAAAGAATTCAAGAGAGTTGGACGCAGAGTTTATACGCTCGTGAAATAATAGAGGGCGACGAATATAATACAAAAAAGAAATCCCTGCCGAACGGTGGGGGTTTTGTTTTACCTTGGTTTGATTTAGTTTAAGTTTGTCTGTTGTCTATTTTTATGTTATAATTATATATAATATAAATACAAAAATATGGCTTTTGGTGAAGGTGTGCCTAAATACGATGGTGGCCAAAAAAATGAGAAACAAGCCGTAAAGCCTTTGGCAAAACCTGCTGAAGGTGGTGATATTAAACGCCCTAAAGAGGAGTTGTATAAACTTAAAGAACAAATTAAAAGGCTTTTTGATGTTTCAAGGCAGGTTCTTGAATCCGTTGGTTATTCACATGATCAAGCTAAAGAAATGCTCGATGCAAATTCTGAATTGATGCTTGAATTAAAGGATGCTGTTAAAGCTACAATTGAAGGATGTAATGGCAAACTGAGTGTTAAAACTTCAACCGGTGAAACTACTGCTTTACTTGATATGCCAAACAGATTAATGGTTTCTTTAACAACCACCAAAGGTTTTCCTTTATTTATTGAATTTAGGGACGGTAAAAATTTTCCTTTTTATTCTAAAAACGTTAATGATGTAATTTCAAAATTAACAGGTGTCGTAGCTAAAAAACGTGAATCTGCACAATCTTTGCAGTTTAGAGATTTTGTAATAGAAAATTATTCAAAAACATTACATAGAAAAGATGAAAAAAATGCTTTTATGCGTGAATATTATCTCCAGCATCCATATTCTGAACGTGTTTCTAAACTTGCAAAATTATTTGATGCAAACACTCCAAATAGGGGTTATACGGAAGAGCGGTTGCGTGGCTTTATAGATGAGGCTTCGAGAATTGCCGATTATTCCTCTAAAAGGATTGGTGATTTTGACTTTTATAATGATACAACATTCGTCAATGAATCAGGTGATCTTTTGACTTTTGTGCAAAATGCTTTAAAAGCACTTGATCGAGGTGATAAATTAAATCTTCAAAATATAAATGATGTTACCAGTCGGGCTCTATCAAGCCTTTTATCTAATATGAGAATTTTTGAACAAACAACCATTCAAGGAAATGATGTTAAGGGAAGCGCTTTAATCGAAAAGGCAAATAGGCATATATATTATGATTCGCTTAAAGCGATGTGTGATTGTTTGCTTGAAATTGTCGGTAAAAGAAGCGAAAATGAAAATGTAAAAAACTAAAAAATATTATATTTTTATATATTCATCTTTTTTATTCGGATCAACTTGGAGTTTATGCTCTTTCATTTGAGCTAAAAGTTCTTTTCGCACCTTGGAATCAAATTTTTTGCCGGCTTTTGCAATCATGCGTTTTGCAAAGGAGTTTTTTGGATCCATGTGAAGAAGTTCATTTGCGGCCTTTACGCATTCTTCATATTTACTCATTTGATAGAGATAATTGATGTCTTCTTTTGCTTTTAAAATAAAGTCACGCTTTTCATCCATTTGCTTTGCATAAAGCTTTGCGTTGGTATTGCGAATTAGTTTTTCAAGCCCTTTATGCGTTGATTCAATTCTTTTTAAGCCATATAGGAAATTCAAAATGTCTTCGTATTTATTGCTATCAAATAGGCTTTTTTTGGATTCAAGTTTTTTATCAATAACTATCCATCGTGCTTTGCGACAAAGGTTTATTATATCTGCGTTTTTTGAATTTGAATTTAAAAGTTCGCTACATTTATCAAGCGCTTTTTCTAATTCACCCGCTTCGATCAGCGTTTTTAATTGCGCTGCAAGCTCTTTTAGCTCTTTGTCTTTATTTTTTTCTTCTATTTTTCTATAGTTTTTTTGAGTTTCTATTAAAAAGTCTAAAAGTTTTTTACTATCCGGCATCGTGCTAATAAGCTGATTTAATTTTAAAAGAGCCTCTTTATCTTGGCCTTGTTTTTGCATTTCCTTGAGCTTTGCGATTTCTTTATCAACAAACTCGTCATTATGCTCTTTGATCATGTTTTCTATTTTCGTTTTGTATTTTTGCGCTTTTGAATTGTATGGATCGATTTGCAAAATTTCTAGAGCCACCGCATAAGCGTCCTTTAAATTGTTTTGCATCATTAACGCATCAATAGCAGTGAACTGTTCTTGAAAAACATCATCAATTGAGGGCATTTTTGTATAGATTAAGTTTTTTGAGCATTTCTGTAATGGCTTTTTGTTGAGCTTTTTCCTTTTCTATAACTTCTTTTGGAGCTTTTGCAATAAAACCCTTGTTGTTTAATCTTGATTCGAGAGTGTTTAAAAATCCTTGTTTTTCTTTTATGTCTTTTTCGATTCTGGCGCGTTCTTCTTGAACGTTAATTATTCCTGTAAGGGAAATGTAAATTTCTATTCCACTCAAAAAGATTCTGACGCTTGAAGGAATTGGTTTGCCGGTTTTTTCGATATTCAGCTCCCCTATTTGAGCCATGCGCTTAATTATTTCGGCCTTTTCTTTAAAGATTGCGGTCTTTGTACCGGCGTAAATCGTTACAGGGATTTTTACGGAATTATTTATATGTAAATCTGCGCGAGTTGATCTGATTTCTGAGATTGCACTTATTACGTTTTGCATTAAATCTTCTTCTTTTTTGAACATCAAAGATTTATCGAACTTTGGCCATTCTTCAAGAATAAGCATTTTCTTTTCATCTAACGTTGACCAGATTTGTTCGGTTACAAAAGGCATAAATGGATGCAAAAGTTTAAGCAAAGTTTTGAGAGCATAAAGAAGAACTGCAGGATTTTTGTGTTCGCCTTTTGAAATTTCAAGATACCAATCGCAAAATATGGACCAGAAAAAGTCGTATGTGTTATTGCCGGCTTCAGAAAACCTGAATTCATCAATAAGCCTTGTCGTGTCTTTTATAAGTTCTTGCAAGCGGCTTACCATCCATTTGTCGGCTGTGGATTTTACTGCGGATTTCGTAAATTTCGCTTTTAGATCTTTATTTTCAAGGTTCATTAAAACAAATCTTGATGCGTTCCAAATTTTATTAACAAAATTTCTGTAGCCTGCGATTTTTTCTTCATATAAACGCATATCATTTCCCGGAGTTCCGCCTATAACAAGGCTTAAACGTACCGAATCTGTGCCGTATTTTTTAATCATATCAAGCGGATCAATGCATGTTTCCGGCTTGGATTTGCTCATCTTGTTGCCGAATTTATCACGAATTAAGCCGTGCAAATAAACTGTTTCAAATGGAATTTCATTGGTTGCATAAAGAGTCATGATAATCATGCGGGCAATCCAGAAAAACAAAATGTCATAACCGGTTTCCATGACTGAAGTTGGGTGAAAATGTTTCATATCATCTGTTTTCTTTGGCCAACCAAGTGTGGAAAAAGTCCAAAGGCCAGAGGAAAACCATGTATCCAATGTGTCCGGATCTTGTCGTAATTTTGTGTTTTTGCATTTTGGACAGGATTTTGGTGTTTCAATCGCTACAATTGGATCCTTTGAACAATCACAATACCAAACAGGAATCTGGTGACCAAACCAAAGTTGTCTTGAAATACACCAATCGTGGAGATTATTCATCCAATGAAAATAAATCTTTTCAAATCTATCCGGTAAGATTTTTATTTTCTTATTTTTAACAACTTCAATCGACATTTGCTTTAAAGACTTGCCACGTTTTGGAAGTTTTTTATCAACATTAATAAACCACTGATCTGACGGAAGCGGCTCAATTGGCGCGCCACAGCGATAACAAACGGAAAGATTGTGAGTGTAGTTTTCATCGACGTGATCAATCAGACCGTGTTTTTCCATTTTTTCGACAATCTTTTCGCGAGCTTCGTGCGCATTCATTCCTGCAAATTCGCCTGTGACATCTGTTAAATTTCCGTTTTCATCAATAATTTTTACAACTTCAAAACCATATTTTTTAGCAAGATCAAAATCAATAAAAGAGTGCGCCGGAGTGATTGTCATTGCCCCTGTTCCAAATTCAGGGTCAGAGCTTTTGTCTGCGATAACAGTTGCTTTTACCTTGCCATTTATCCAAGGAATATCAAAGCTTTTGCCAATATATTTTTTATAACGTTTATCGTCGGGATGGACAACAATGACTTTATCTAAAAATTTGGTTTCCGGACGAGCGGTTCCAATAATAACCGGACCGTATTTCATGTAGTAAAATTTTCCTTTCTTTTCTTTGTACTCGACTTCATCATCTGCAAGTGTGGATTTGCATCGAGGACACCAATTAACAATTCTATATCCGCGATAAATAAGCCCATCTTCATACATACTTTTGAAAACCGTGCGAACTGCAAGGCTTAAATCGGCGTCTAAAGTATAGCGCTCGCGTGACCAATCACAGCTTGAACCCATACTGCGAATTTGATTTTTGATTATATTTTGTGAGTTTGCGACAAATTCAGCAGTGCGTTTCAAAAACTTTTCCCTGCCAAGATCGTGACGAGTTAAACCTTCTTTTGCGATAAGTTGTTCGACTTTATTTTGAGTTGCGATTGAGGCGTGATCGGTTCCGGGAAGCCACAAAGCTGCGCCGTCCTTCATTCGATGATAGCGCGTCATAATATCTTGAATCGCAAGCATTACGGCGTGACCAAGATGAAGCGTTCCCGTTGCATTTGGAGGCGGCATGGCAATTGAAAAAGTCTTGCCTTTTGCTTTATGTTTGCCTTTAAATGCACCTGAAGCTTCCCATTTTTTATAAATCTTTGATTCATATTCGATTGCGTCGTACGTTTTTGGGATTTCCTTCATAGATCTTTATTTGTAATTGAATTTAATTTAACATATTATTGATTCCCTTAAAAGAGCGAAAATCATATGAAAATGATTGACAAATAACATTTTTTGGCTTATAGTTAATATATAAAGAAAAATTATGCAAGCTAAAGGTACACATTCGGAAAATAAAACAAACGTCATGCAAAACACGCAAGTTTCGCCAAATCTGCCTGAAAATGCTTCTGGAATCGAAGATGGCGGTGAGGTTAAAACAAGATTATCTGAGATCGTTTCTGAGCTTCCTCCTGAGCAAAAACAAACTTCTCCTGCGGGTGGCGGCACTACTCA
>JBAYGM010000075.1:0-5880 GCA_041666705.1 Candidatus Altimarinota bacterium
ATGAGCCCACATGCTCGGAATATACATATAGAGCTATTGTGAAATATGGGGTAATTAGAGGGATTTTGAAGGGCGCGTGGCGCATTTTAAGGTGCAATCCGTGGAGTAAGGGCGGGGTGGACGAGCCTTGACAAAAGTAATTCATTTATGATACGCTAAAACCCTTTTATTTAAAAATTATATGGCAAATACATGTCCACAGTTTGTGAAAGACGAAGAGAAACGTATGTTCCCGATAGATTTAGAAGGTAAGCGTGTATATGATGGCGGTAGAAGGCCGGTAACATTTACGATCGTGGGGTCATGCGTTGATGCTATAGGGGAAATTGTGGCATTGACATCAAAGTGCTTTAGAGATCGTTGTGCAAACGGCGGAGACGGTTGTCCTAGACGCAAAGAATAAGGGCGAGATTTTAAACATTTTCAACTATTTTTCAGCGCCAAAAGGTGAGCACGCCCTCACCTTCATTTTTCGCAACAGATTTTTCAGATTTAATATGGATTTTTTGGCTTATTTCGGCTAAAATATGGATAAACACGTAACCTAAAAAATATGGAAAATCCAATGCAAAATCATTCAAAAAACAACCCACAAATCCCAGTCCAAAAATCTCTCGAAAATTCTCTCCACGAGCGCTTTTCTTTTTATGGCAAAAATGCTCGTGAATGGAAAAGAAAATGTGCACTTCTTTTGCCGGAAATAAACCGTTTGCGAATTTGGGAGAAAAAGGTTTTGAAAATATTTATGAATACGCGAGAATTTTAGCGGGTATGAGCGTAAACGCAGTCAATGCAGCTCTTTGGGTCGGGAGAAAAGTCGAAGACAAGCCGGAATTAAAGAAAGTGATCGAAGAAAAAGGAATAGGAGCCATTCGTCCAATTGCAAATCTTGCAACTCCTGAAACCGACGCATTCTGGGCCGAAAAAGCTCGTGAAATGAGTGTACACACGCTTGAAACTTACGCTAAAGAGTTTAAAAAATCTTGCCACGTGGCAAAAAGATATTACGAAAATCAAAATTTATTTTCTGATTTAAACATACAAGTTAAGCCAAAAATTGCTGAAAAACTGAATAAACTCAAAGGCCAAGGCAGCTGGGATGACCTTATGGAAAAATTCATAAGTCTATATGAAGAAAAACTTGAAGCCAACAAACCAATTCCACAAGAAAATGCAAAAAGATACGTTCATGCAAAAATCGAAAAATACGCGCTCGCAAAAACAAATAACACATGCGCATTTCCCGGCTGTATAAAAAAATACAAATACTTGCATCATACAAACAGATTCGCGCTCACGCACGAGCATAATCCGGATACGCTCATTCCTCTTTGCAAAGCGCATGAAAGGATGGCTCACGCAGGCCTAATTGAAAACGAAAACCAATCACCTGAAAACTGGAAAATAAAACTTGAAGCGGATAAAACCAGTGAAAAATGGCAAAAAGTGGATAAATGGGTGGCTGAGCGTTACGCGGGCAAAAACGCATGAAAATAAGGCACGCCGCCATAATGGTTTTGAGTTTGCCACGCGATTTAGGTTTGCAAATTTTTGCATTTTGTGCTAAAATATCTAGATAAATATAAAAATAAAAATGAAAACAAAGAGAATTCCTATAGAACATGCGACGCATAGCGCAAAACGCAGTGCTACGCCGGTTTTTTCATTCGAATCGCCGGAGCATCAGGCTTATGAAAAAGGCCCGGTTTGGTACGTTATTATCGGCTTGCTTGTGGCGCTTTTAGCAGCATACGCAATATATGATCGCGCGTGGACTTTTGGACTTGCGCTTGGAGTTTCATTTTTCATGTACTATTGGTTTTTGTTTAAAGAAGAGCCAAAAATGCTGAATGTAAAAATTACAAAAACAGGCATAAAAATTGGTGCGCACGAATATAACTACAATCAAGTTTCGTGTTTTTGGGTGATAAACAGGCCACACGATCACAAGGTGAATATAAGATTAAAAAGGCATTTTATGCCTGATATGACATTATTTTTGGGACATGCAAATCCCGAACCAATTCGACATTTTTTAAAAGAAAAAATTCAGGAAATCGAGAAAAATGAAGGCGTTGCAGACGCACTTGTAAAAATATTCAGAATTTAAAAATTAAAATATGGCAAACGAAACGCCAGATCAAAAAAAAGAAGCAGTACAAGCCTTTGAGACATACGCAAAGGAAGTTGCTGATAAAGGTAAAGCGGAAATAGATAAGTTTGGTGTAAGCGAAACCGGTGTTGGCAAAGGTAGAGAAGCAAAAAATGTAGCCAAAGGCCATCTTGAAATAAGAATCCAAGCTCTTAAAGAAAGATCCGCAGAAAGGGTTACGAGACAAAGCTTGGCGAGTCTTAAGGAAGATTTAAATAAACAAGCAAATGAATATTTGGAAGCGATCAAGGCGATTATGGTTAAAGCCGCAAAAAGAGAACTTGAAACAGATGCCGAGAAAAAAGGCGGATTTGTTTTGAACGACAAAGAAAGACAGGATTTTTTCGCATTACTTGATGGTATGGATAAACTTAGAAATAGCGGAATAACACCTGATGAAAAAGCATTGTTCTTGAGGGTTTCAAGAGAAGATAGTCCATCGGGCGCTGATGTTAGAAAAATTGGCGATTTGATGGCGCGAGTACTCGATCAAGATGCTACATCGCTTAGCAACTACGAACAATTCAGGCAAACAGCAATAGGAACGCTTTTTGGAGTGCTGAAGCCTGCTGATAAAATGACAGCCGCAAAACATCTCATTGACGTATCGACAGGCAAAAACGACAAGATTGTGAAATGGCTTTCTGCAATGGGGAATAGCGGGGCGCTTGGTGTTGCACAAATTGAAGAATTAAAAAAATACGCAGTAGGAAAAGGCATAAGAGAAGCAACCGGTTTGGATACTTCTAAAATGGCTGATGTCGCGCAGAAATTTCAGAAAAAAATGGCGGAAATTCACGAACATGTAAAAAATAATGGAGATGATACAAATCCCGCATTAACAATGCTTACGCTTGGGAATACGCTTGGTTTGGCAGGGGTGGCATGGGGAGCGTTAACGATAATTTTAAACGTTGCGGTAACTTTAAAAGATGGAGATTACGCGGCTGCAATTAATCCTTATACAGCAGGAGCAGTAGCGGCAATTGGTGCCGGTTGGAATCAAATGACAGGCAAAATTCCACTCGAAGACACGATAATGGATCCTTCCGCAAAAGAAAAAACGGATGTAGCAGTTGCACAAGGTGAAGCGACAATGAAAGAAACGCTTAATCATAATCCTAAAGTTGCAAAATTTTTAGCAAATAGAAATGGATTTCACGTTGCGATGAGAGCTTTGAATGTAAAATTAGCCGCCAGAAGTGCGCAAGCGCAAAAAGCACCGGCAGAACAACCGGAAATTGCAATTGAATATGCGGATTTGTTAAACGCAAGTCAGGACACAAGGGGGCCGGAAGCGAGCCAACGTAATAGAGATGTCGAAGGTCTCAACAATCCGGCATCAATGAAGGCTGTTAATGAGGTTATAAAATACGCAAGTTTGATGGGATGGAAATACGACGCGGGCAAGCCGACAATAACGCAAAATAGATTTAGTGATTTTTATAAAAAATATACAAAAGAATACGGGGTAGTGTAAAACCACGCGATCATTATGCTAAAACTTCTTAATAAAAAAAGGCTTAAAGTTGGACTCGCAATTGCGACGCTTTTGTTTTGTATTTTTATTATCCCAAAAGCTGCGGACGTTCTTGCTTATAATTCGGCGAATTTGGTTAAAACGCAGATAGACAATGTGATTGGAAATACGGACGGGAATGCGAGATTGATCGCGGTCGGCGAAACACCGGCGCCAGCAGCCGTAAAGAAGCCTGCAGTCGTTGAAACTGATGAAATGGTAAAGCTTCTCCTTGATATAATGAAGATCCTTTCAATTGTTCTTCAGCTTCTTGCGAGATTGCTTTGGCCAATTATATTTTTGTGTGGAGCGCTCATGGAAAATGACATTATCTTTGGTGGCGCGATGGGCGAGCGTTTGCACGAAGTTTGGATTCAAATTAGAAATATCGCCAACTTGGCATTCGTTTTACTACTTGTTGGCACGGCAATATACAACATTTCCGGCTTTGCTTCGGAAAAATTTCAATTAAAGCAAATGCTTCCAAAAATTATTATGGGACTTATTTTGGTGAATTTTTCATACATGATTTCAACCGTTATTCTTGATGCGACTTCAGTTGGCACAACAGCAATGTTTGGGTTGCCAAGAGCGATTGGAATAGAAATGACAAATAGTGATACGGGAGCAATGAAGATAGGTGCAAATGTACAGGATAGTTTATGTAAGGCTATTAGCTCATCCGGAAAAATGCAAAGTGAAACAATGAGCGGTAAAGCTGAAAAAATTGCAGGAGGGATAGAGAAAGAACTGCAAAATGCATATTGTAAAGATGATGGCACGGGTAAGCTCGTCGCAAGTGAAACCCTTCAGCAATTTATTGGTGATTGGGCTCCACACAGCGCAACCATTATTATGGCCGTGGAATTCATGCACATGCAAGATTTGCAAAATGCAGTTATGGGGAGCGAACTTACACTCTCCAGTCTTTCAATTAACATGCTGTTTTCGATCGTCATGTTCGTTATTTACGGCATGGCATTTGTGATTTTATTTATAGTACTTTTAACACGCGCGATAACAGTTTGGCTCGCGATAATACTTTCACCTTTGTTGGTTATTGTTTATATAGTGCCGGAAATAACGGAAAAAGCGGGTGGCAATATAAAGGAGGTTGTTACAAAAGCAATCTCAATTTCAACCGCGCCAATGGTTATTGGTTTTGTGCTTTCGGTCGGATTTATCATGATGACAAGCTTGGGCGCAACGGGTCAGATTGGAGAAGGAGTTCAATTTACAACTTTACTTCAAGACACGCTTACATGGAATACAAATATTTCCGGTCTCGCGAATTTCCAAGAAATTATGATTGCGATTGGTACTGTCGGATTCGTATGGATGGGCATTAAAGCGGCAACAGACAAAACAGCCGCATCAGCAATCACAAACCCAATCATGAATGGAATTTCCTCTGCCGGCACATGGCTTGGCAAAGCCGCAGTTCTGTATCCAAACATCATCCCTGTGCCGGGTAAAGACGGCAAAGAAAGCAAAGAAAATATGGGCACATTGCTTAAGACGTTTGATAAGGCTAAAAGAGCGCCAGAATTGGCAAGTGAAGAGAGGGCTTCGGTTCTTGCGCAGAGAATGGGAATTGAAAGAGGGTCTGGCTCTATGAGCCAAGCGGCTATTACAAACGAATTGAGTAATATAAAAGAAAATGATAAAACAACGGCTTTAGATAAGATAGTTGTTAGGTTGGAGAATCCAGAGGCCATTACTCCAGAGGTAGCAAAAGGGATTGAGGCAGGTATTCAGAAGACAAAAGCTAATGGGAACGGACATGATGCAGACGGAGATGCACAAAGGGCTTATGATCGCATGTTGAAAGCATCAGGGGACTTAAAGAGCGCGAGAGATCCTGAAAGGATAAAAGAATTACAGGAGGAAATGTGGAAGGCGGTAAAGGCATTTAAAGATAGTGATACAGGTAAAAACGTATTTGATAATTTGAATAGTCCAGCCCCGGCCGCAGGTGCGACTACAGGCACAAAGCCACCAGCAACCCCTTCAGCAGCCGCAGCTTTAGACACGGGTAGTCAATGGAAAACAGCATTAGGAAAATTAGGTAGCGAAAAAGCTGATGCAAAATTCGAAGCAGATTTAAAAACAATAGTTAAAGAGATGAAGGATAAAGGAGTTAGCGCAAAAGATCAGCAAGCATATATAGAAGAAAATGTTGCAGATTTGGGTGCAAGAAGAAACATTG
>JBAYGM010000076.1:0-5853 GCA_041666705.1 Candidatus Altimarinota bacterium
ATAAACCGCAACAAAAACAACGATTGCAATAATGATGATCCCAAAACTAAGAAGTCCCACAAGCATACCAATGTAACTTATTTTTGACCCGACTGAAGCGATAATCGGAAGGACGATTCCGCCAAAAAGAAATAAAATAAGAATTGCAAGACCGGCGTATTTAACTGTTTTTTTCATTATTTTCTTTGCGCTAAGCGGAAAAGCCGCTCTTGTCGGGCTCATATCAACTTCCATTCCCGGAATTTTTGGCAAATTAACAGGCAATTTAATGTCGGGCATTTTAATATCCATATAAAAATTTATTAACAAAAATAGAACTTAACTGGAATTGTAAGTTAAAATGGACAATAAATCAAATTTGCTATTAAAACTTCTTAAATGAACGTTTGAAACTTTGGCCTGGTCGTGAAAAACTTCGCTTTGGGTGATGTGAGCCGCCCTGAGATGGGCGAGAAGATCCTTGTGCCGGATGGGCAGATCCCTGGCTTGGGTGTGCTGAACTTTGGCCTGGTCGTGATGCACTATAATGTGAACGTGAAGGTCCATAGCCTGATCGTGAAAAACTTGGTTTTTTATAGCCAGAACGTTGCGGATATGGCGAAGCATTTTGTGGATGCGTTGAAACATGACGTGGTCGTGGCGCATATTGCTGTGATGCCGGTGCGCGTTGCATTGGGCGCGGTTCGTGTTGCTGTGGACGCGGCGCTGATTGTACCGGTGCGCTTACGCTATGCATTGCCGGGCGTTCTTGTCCCGATGAAGGCGTAAAAGCCAACGGATGCTGTAAAACATTTATTCTTATTTTCATCAATCTTTCAATTTGATAAACCTTTCCGCGCTGATCTGTTGTGGCAAATGAAATTGCACGACCTTCAAGGCCCGCGCGTGCGGTTCTACCAATTCTGTGTATGTAATCTTCCGCATCGTCCGGAATATCGAAATTAACAACCAATTCAATTTCTTCGACGTCGATTCCGCGGGATGCAACGTCTGTTGCAACAAGAACGCGATATCTGCCGGATTTAAAGCCTGCAAGCGCTTCCCTTCTTTGTCCAAGTGATTTATTTGAATGAATTTCTTTTGCTTTATGTCCCATCAACTGAATTGATTTGCATATTTTTTGGGCTCCAAATTTCGTGCGTGAAAAAACCAAAACAGAGCCTTTGAAATCTTTTAATAATTCTTCAAGAAGGCGAATTTTTTGATCTTTTTTAACATAATATAAATCTTGCTTAACTTTATCCGCGACTGAACCATGGCGCGCAACTTCAATTCGAATCGGATTTCTTGTATAGCGAGTAACGAGCGACGTCACGGTGCTTGGCATTGTCGCAGAAAATAACATTGTTTGTCTTTCCGTTGGTAAATGCTCAAGAATTTGCTTTATTTGAGGCGCAAAACCCATATCAAACATACGGTCCGCTTCATCCAAAACAAGTATATTAAAGTCTTTAAGATTAATTGTTTTATGTTCAATGTGATCAATAATACGACCCGGCGTTCCAATAATAACTTCCGGTCTTCTGCGAAGCTGCTGCATCTGACCGCTTATGTGCACGCCTCCAATCAAAATCGCGCCACGGATATCAAAAGGTAGTGCGAATTTTTGAATCGTTTCGCCAACCTGAATCGCAAGCTCTCTTGTTGGAACAATAATAATCGCCTGGCGGTTCCCGATTTTTGCATTAACGATTTGATGAATAATCGGAATCGCAAACGCAAGCGTTTTTCCTGTACCTGTTTGAGCGATACCAACAATGTCTTTACCCTCAATCCCAATTGGAATCGCTTTTTCCTGAATTGGCGTTGGATGTTCAAACTTCAAACGATTTAATGTTTGCAAAATTTTTGGGTCCATACCCATTTCTGAAAATTTTCCTTTTGTTTCTATTGGTTGTAAGTGCATAGACGATTATTTTACTGAGAAAATTCGAGGATGTCAAGGAGAAAGCCCAAGGCCCGCCTTTTTAAGGCTGAAATAACTCTTCCGGCCATGGCTTTACAGACACAACTCCCGAAAATTGCTTTGCGGTTTCTGATATTTGGGACCATAAAATTCCAATACGGCACGAACCGCCACCGGACTTACTATACGGATCAGCAAAAGTTAACGTGAGGATGCCACCGTTAAGAGAGGCCGCCTTCAATTCAAATCCTTTTAATGGATATTCAGTTGTAATTCCTTGTGCTTTTTCCGCTGCTGTTAGCTCCCCTTTGAGAAGTAATTTTATCGTGTCTTGAATTGGAGTTTTTGTTAATGGAATTTGCCTTTGAACAGAAACGAGCCCTTTTTTCGTACACATCAAATTTCCTGTGGTATCTTTATCTTTGGACGGATTGTAATAATATAATAGAACTGTTTGCTGAACCGGCGCGCTTAAGTCAAATTTTACAGGAATTCGAAGCTCGTCATCATGTTCTGGCAATCCTGATGGATTATCTTTTTGGAATACGATGGTGCCGGATTCTGTTTTTGGAGCCGTAAAATCAATTTGCGCAGTAAAAGGCACAAACTCTTCCGTCATCCAATCCGAAGTTGCTTTTGCAATTGCTGTACCAAGCTGATTACCATTTGCATCCACTAATTTTATCGGGAAAGAAGCTTCGAAAAACCATGTGCCACGAGCCTGACCTTTGATTGTTAACGGACTTTTTATCAAGCTGTTTGGAAGCGGCTCTGTGACGCGAATGAGATCGGATTTGTCTTTAATTGGCGTTGGAACATTATCAACGCCACCCTTGCCGCCATATTTATCTTCATAAATATAAATCCCACCGGCAACAACTAAAACCAAAATTACCAAAAGCAGAATCTTGATTAAGAGAGAATTTTTCATAATATAGAAGGTTAGCTTATGGCTATAGTGTAGCACGAAAAAGCCCTTTAAAGTTTTGCTCTTGCTGGGCACTTTTTAAATCCGTGTTGAATTATATCAAAGTGATACAAGTCTTATGTATTTCTTATACATTTTTGAAACACACATTGTTTTAGGAACAAGAGACCGGAATGCTAAAATGTTATTTTAATTTCTTTTTCCGTTCCGTCGGGATTTAAAATTCGAGCCGTTATTGTGTTGGTTTGTTTATGATCTTTATCGTAATCCCAGCTCACAGATCTCCAGATGCGCTTGTCTTTTAGCACAGCGTCGTTATTTATATTTTCAGAAGCCTTTTCAGTCGTCAAATCTTTAACCTTATCCGTATCCAAAGAATATCCTTTCAAAACGTCTTCATCGCAACCTGCTCCGCCGCATGTATCCGGTATAAAAACTGCTTTCGTCCCATCGTTATTCCAAATTGGTTTGCCGCGACCCGGAAAATTATGAAGAACTTGATACATTAAAGTATCAGCGTTGAAAGAATGCGTTACATAATGCGTCGGCATTCCAGCTCCGCAATCATAAAGAGTAGAGCAATTATCCGGGAAATATGAAATCAAAAAAATCTTCGATTGCATTATCTGTTCAACTTTCAATAAAACAGGTGCGTTTTTTGCGTCTGTAACGGTTTCCTTTTTGATATCAACAAATTTACCCGGCGAATATTCAACGGCTAAACGGTTATCCCCCAAACAATACTGCTCCATTGGATAAAAGAACTGGTCGTTAATCGTATATGTCTCCAGTTTGCCGGTGCAAAAATGATAAAAATTCAGAACTTTCCCGTAACCGGAGAATGTTTTGACTGCAACCGTCTGTTCCGGATTAACCACGGGCTGATTTGCAGCGTCGGCATTTGTATCCATATTCGTATTCGTAGCCGCGCCACAACCTGCTAAAACAAAACTTACTACTATTAAACTGGCGATTAGAATCTTTTTCATAATAAAATTATTAAGGACTTTTTAAAGTATAGCATATGGTAAACTGACGCCACTTTTCGCTGCGCTACTTTTTATTTATATGGAGCAATCCGCTTCGCGGTTGCTCTGTGGAGCGGCATGTCAATGACGTTCGGACTTTGCTAATGATCCAAGAAGATTCTGCAAACATGCAACTTCGTCGGGCAATGGCAATTCATCTGAAGTAATTTTAGGTAAGTTGGAAGATAATACAACCTCTTTGCTATCGTCTAAACCTGAACAATATTCCTGAAGTATCCAGGATAGTGTAACGATCCGCGGCGATGACTCGTTCAAACCCTTCACCTCCAAACAAATTAAATCTTGCTGACTTTCCATACCTCCAATCACGAAAAATGAATGAATACATGCATTGCCTCCGCGTGCTGTTATTTGAACATATCTGGAATGCGGCGTGTCCATGAAGGTATGTGTAATCGTACCGGCTAATATTCGCATTCGATCTGCAACATTCCAACCTTGTCCTCTACCACTTTGAGGCAAACCGATTTTAAATTTAGTTCCTTTATTATAAGCATTTTCCACGAAAGTACGTATTTTACTCATGTAAGACTGTGCTTTACCTGAAGACGGATACTGCATTACACTCAATAATTCGCTTTTATTTGGGATTTCAGTTTCCGGAATATTTATTAAACCGGCCCTGATGAGTAAAAGAAAAACAAAAGTATGACAATCAATGAAATTCTCAGAAGATAATCCTAATACCTCTTCACATAATCGTCTCGGTAGATATAGCTTGCCTGTATACAGCTGCGCTAATGCCGCTCCTTCCGTTATTTTTCCTTCTCGCAATAACAACTCAATGGCGTCCAAAGGCAGAACGTTGTCAGAAAATGTCAGTTGTCGTCCTAAAATCTCCATTTTTATAATTAATTTTAAATGGAGTAATAGTGTATAAGATTATTTGGAGTTTGTCAAGTGGAGCGGGTAGCGGGAATCGAACCCGCGTCTACTCCTTGGAAGAGAGTCATAATAGCCATTATACTATACCCGCGCAAAAAGGAGTTGCAGAAAACATTATAAGCAAATAAGCGAAAAGTGCAAAGAAAAAATGATTATCGTCTTACTTCCGGTCTGTCTGACTGTTTTCGCACAAACATTGGCGCATGATCTTCAATCCAACCTCTGCCAAATGCTTTACCCAGATAAGATCTTACGAGCCAGAAAATGTGTTGATGTTTTGCAAATTCAGCTTTGCATGTCGGATTAACCTCCATAGCTCTACGAAGAGCAAACCAAACCTCGTTTCGATTGATACTTCCTTGCGCTTCACGCTTTTTTGCACCTTCTAATATTCTTGCCATTTCCGCTTTGACGTCTTCTGAGAATAATGCGTTTTCCGCTGGAGCCGCGCCTTGTTGAAGCCCTCTATGCGCATCTTGCGCTACTGTTCCGCTTCTTCCCGCACCGCTCTCTTTTGCTCTCTTGGCGGCTATCGCTCCTTCTGATAAACCTAATTTTTGTAATAAGACACCCATGTCTCCCTTTGTAGGCAAGCCCATTACAGCCTGTGTTCGTAATGCATTTGTTCTTGTTATAGCAGCAACTCTTAGAGCCATCAGCTCATCTCCCGTAAAACCCACTCTTTCGGCTTCAGGTAAAGATTCGAGAAGTTTTATTGGATTTTGAGATGCTTTTAATTGATCTAATAATGTCGCTAATGGTGATGCTTCGTGAGCTTGTGGTTTTGGAGCAGGAGCAGCAGAAGGAGCTGGAGGTACGACCGGCGCTTGTTGTTGATGTGATGCTGCTTGTGGTGCCGGCGGCTTTTGCTGTGGTTTTGGAGCAGGAGCTTGTGCAACCGGCGCCTTTGCCGCGGCTGATGCTTTTACTACAGCTAGATCGGCGATCAATCTTTTCAATCCAACTTCAGGCAACATTGTGTCAAAAATAAGATAAAGACTTGGATCTTCTACGCTATGCACTCCTTCGCCTACCAGTCCAGGAAGTTGTTTCTTTGATAATGCACCGCTTCTAAAATCAACTAA
>JBAYGM010000077.1:0-5809 GCA_041666705.1 Candidatus Altimarinota bacterium
CCATCGTATATTTAACAAAAAATTTATTTCTGTCAGTATCATATAAGCGAATAACACACGCATCCGCCTTCATAAATGCGCTAACCGAATTTGCAATCAGTGTATTTAAATCATCATCCGGCATATCAACGGCCATGAAATTTATTAAATCATTAAGGTAGTCCAGCTTTCTTTTTATGGTTCCGGTTTCGCGATAAGAATCCTGAAGTAGACTGAAATATTTCTCCGATTCCTCTTTATATTTTTTATGAAGTGAGCCGATTTTACTGATATCTGTCATGGTAATCATGTGGCAATCTCCAAAAACTTTTGTCGCGCCAATGAGAACAGGCACCATGTTGCCGGATTTGGAATTAACTTCGATTGGACGTTCCGGAGTGTCTCCACGCAAACCTTTTTCAACCTCTTTTATGTAATGCTTTTTATTATTTTCATTAAAAAAATCAAAAATACTTCTGCCGGCACATTCCGGAGCTTTCGAGCAAACAAGCTTTGTAAAGCCGGGATTTGCGTAAATAATATCAAAATTTTTATCTTCAATTATTACCGGTTCGCTCATTTCATCAAGCAACGATTTATATTTTGCGGATTCTTCGTGCGTCACAAAATAATCGTTGAACCGGTTGAGGAGGTTAAACTGATCTGTTTGTATTGGATCAACCAATATTTCTTGTTTAAATATGTTAAGCCTTGTCTATTTTATCATAATTGCCCCTGATTCAACAGCGGATAGACGTCAACCGCAGGTTCTTCATAAGGATGCTCTTTTTTGATGGCCATCATAACTTCATCAATTTTTTCACTCGGACAAATTGTTTCTATGCGCTCTTCTTCGATTTCTTCCATCTGACCCGATTTTCCGACAAACGGTTTTGTGCCTGTGAGTCCGCGAAAACGCCCAATTCCCTTTGACGAAAACGAGCACGAATCATAATTGCCGATATGTCCGCAACCGGCCCGACTTAACGCTTCACGTATTTTTTCAGCATGCGAAGTCGGTACAAAAACAACAATTTTCACAAATTTGAATTCCATGAAAGTATTTTAGCATAAATTTAGTGGTGGTCGTTTTAGATTGACTTTAAGCGCAAAAATTGATAAAAAATTCTCTTAATAGTAAATCTATAGATGGCTAAAGATGTTCACAATATAGAGTTTATGCCGAGAGACGCTAGTTCTCCGGAACGTATAATTACAGCGCTTTTTGGATATAGAAATCATTTGCTTAAAATGGCTGCAATTACATTGATTAGGGAGCGTATTTTCACAAACAGAGAAAGGATTGCAGCTACATTCAGGCAATTTGGCGGAGAAAGGCACGAAGATACAGCGAGGTTGTTTGAATCGCTTGGAACGCCGGATGATTTGATACAGCATGCGATTTTTCATAGAGATAAAAAAGAAGAGCGTCGGGCTGAACAAAGGGATCATAAGCCGGGATACTATGTTTGTCCGCGATTTATAGACGATGAGGAAGAAGGTGCTATAAAAAAACGCTTTAGACCGGGCTTTAATCCGGGCAGGCAAATGAGACTTTCATTAAAGGGGTTGCTGTATGCAAAAGCAGGCGACAGCAGACCGATTTATATAACTGAAACGATAAGTGAAAGATTATTTGAAGCCCTGCGTCTCATAGTTTCACTTAAACCTTTTTTAGCGAAACGAATTGAATTTATGGAGCCATGCGCGAATGGGGATTTTAAATTTGCGCCTTATGGCGAGATGGCGGCAAGACTAGAAGCAGATTTTCCTTTAGTGATACAGAACGCGTCAGGTCAAAAAGCAGCAATGCGTAAACTATCAGAATTTCTATTTGAAGCGCCGATGGAGGGTCAGGTATATCGTGGAGTTGTTACAAAAGTTTTTGATGCCGGTGCATTCGTGACAATAAAGATGGATGAAACAGGCGTGTTACCGGTGGAAGGGCTTTTGAAGATAGAGGATATAAGTGAAAGCCATGAAGCTGATCCGATTGGGGTTGGTGATGAAGTTGTAGTTGAGGTGGTTTCTTTTGACAGAGTGTCGAAAAGGATGATGCTGTCAGAGAAGAAAGCGAATGAAAGTCTGAGTAGAGGAGCAACGGTTATTTCTGATTTTGCAGATAGAATACCAATGCTGCCGGAGTAATTTTTCAGTAAAATCAAATCTTTAATTTTATGAATAATCCGGGAAGATTAGCGTGTGGTTTAGGGGTTGTAACGTTATTAACCATAGCTGGCGTTGAAATAAGTAAGCCTGCGAATGACAACGTTGAATCACAGGGTATTTCCGCTATCTCAGCAGACACAAATGAAGCGACTGAAGACACTTTGGATATGGATGAAGCCGAAGATTTAATCAGTGAAGGCGGAGCTGTTGAAAGCGTGAATGGCGATACCATCACGATCAAAACATTGGCAAACATGGCAAGAAGCGGAAACATTGAAGCGGCGGAATGGGTGATTGATTATTGCAGAGGCGATTTTGGAGAAATTGATGAGAAAAGATTGGAGGAAGTCGGAATTTCAATATACGAGTATGAGGCTTTTCAAAACGCATCAGAATTCGCATGTTCTCGAGATATTATAAACAACAAAGAAGGAGCGGCGGATGAGATAGCCGATGATGTGTTGGAGCATAGCTATCGTAATGTTACGAATGAGGATATGGTTGATTGGTTAAATCGTGGATATTTTTGGTCGGCATTAAATGTCCTGTGCAAGCGGGCGGAAAAAGACGGAGACATCGCTTATAATTCATTATTTTTAAAACTCATCAGCATGAGTAGCGATGAGTTGAAAGATTTTGCCTCGCAAGTATATTCATATTTTTTAGAAGAAAAGGTTGGAGAAGAATTAAAAAAGCGATTGGAATATCTCAAAAACGTATATGAATTGAAAGGCGGGGAGTAAATTATTTTTAGATTAACCAATTTGGAGTCGCACCCGTCGGAATTAATCTTTTAAGGAATCGGCACAGCTTCAACTAAAGCTTTTTTCTTTTTTGATTTTCTATAAAAAATAATCCCCATAACAACTATCCATACGGCGATTATTATCATTAGGTTTTTGAAATTGGTGATTTTGAGTATTTGCGGACCAACAAGGTAAATCATCAAAGTCCAAAAGCTGTTCCAGATTAAAAAAGCCAGAAAAGAATAAATCAAAAATGTTCGGGTTTTTAAGTGTAAAATTCCAGCGCTGGTTGCTGTAAGTGAGCCTACATGAGGGTGAAAATAGCTTATTAATATAATTTTCGGACCATATTTTTCCAATCTTTGTTTCATTCTTTCTATCTCAGATTTGAGCCCGAATTTTAATAATAATTTATACCAACCATATTTTCCAAGAAGGAAATTCAAGATTGAAGTTAATAAAAAGCAAAGCGTGATTAAAGCGACTGTTAAAGGTACATTTTGATGTCCGGTTATCGCAAATGTTGTTCCCATTATAATTACGATTGATCCCGGAAAATACCAGTTTACAACCAAGAGTCCCTCCATTAAAGAAGCGATTATAATCACATAATAGCCATGTTCATTGTAGGCATTTTGCGCATAATTGATTATTTCCGCAAAGGTTGGCAATCCAAAAAATTGATATAAAAGCAAAAACACTCCCATGGCTATAAATAGCCCGATTGGGAAGGACGCATATTTTAAAAAGTTTTTAAAGTTATTCATTGGTGAGGGTCGATCTGGAGCCGCCTTTCGGATTCGAACCGAAGACCTACTGTTTACAAAACAGTTGCTCTACCAGCTGAGCTAAGGCGGCATAGTGCAAAAATATTAGCACGGTGGTAATTGCCGCGCAACATATTTTTAAAAGTAGTCATTTGCCGCGGTGTCCTCATATTTGAATAACGCCAAACTTTTATCAAGATAATTGCCATATTCGCCGGTTTCTTTCATGTGGTCGATGATTTTTGCTTGCAGCTTTTCAAACTCCAATTGGCTATATTTTTTATTAAAAATGCAATATTCATTATTTTTTACAGAAATGCATCCAAAAAGATATTTTGAATTTGCACAAAACTCACAGTACTGCATAAACTTACCATTTCCGGCAGTGTTGCAGAACCAAACCATATAGTTATTGTAGAAGCCAAAAGAGTCGTAGCAGAGCTCGGAATTTTCCATATAATTGACATCCTGACAATCTTTGCAATCCATAACTTGGCCCAAATAAGCGCAATCTTCACATCTTTCCGCATTGAAAGATTCAAAAACGTTTTTGCAATGGAAAAGATAATTCCCAACAACATTTTCATTATGCGCGCCAATCATAAACTGCCTTGGCATACGCATTTTTAGCATTTCAAAATTATTAAAATCAAGCGAAGATGGTTTTTTTAAATCCATATTTTTTATTCGCACAAGATATTCTTCTTTTGAATAAGACTTATTAAAAATGTGATAGGACGCACCTCTTAATCCAACGCAAAAAACGCAATCATGGCAATTTTTGAGATCATATCCATATTTGCAGTCGCGGCAATTTTCAGAATCTTGAAGCCAGTCACAATTGTATAATTTCTCGCTATCCACGCATTCATAGCAAAGTTCTGAGTGCCTTAAAATCGTGCTATCAACGCAATCTTTGGAATAATAAGGCGAGCCATAATAGCAATCTTCAACAACAATTGAGCCATAAACAATGTAGCAATTTTTCGCGTCGCAACAATAATTCGCATAATCGCTGTTTGTTACATTCTGCGCATTTAAAGCCATTCTTGGAGTTTTATCCTGCAAAATTTTAAAATTTTCCGTAAAAGTTTTTTTAAAATCAAAATCCATTCCAAAGGCGAGTGGATCCCATGCGTCGCTCCACCAAGCCTCTTTTTGATAAACGGGAAATAACGTACCTGCGGGATAAGTGCTAATAATATCTTTTCCGGTCAAATCACATTTTCTTTTATGCAAATGGCGTTCATTTCGAAAACTAAGTCGCAACTTTTGGCGATCCAGCGGATTTGTCAGTTTTGGTGCGGGTAAATTGAATCGTTCGTGGAAAAGTTGCATGGAATTTAGATAAATTCAATTGGATTATAACGTATATAAACAATAAATCAAAAATATGTTAATATAGCGCCCACGCATAATAAAAATATGGAAAATTTAAATAAAAGAAGAGGTCCGATAATAGCGCCGTTAGATTATATAAACGGAAAGGAGTTGATTGGAACATACTCATTGAGCAGCACAGAGAAAGAAGCTCTTGCGGCTATAGAGTGCGATAGATTGTTGGTTCCAGGATTTTATTTAGGTAAATTGGAAATTACAAAAATACCGGAAGAGGTTCAGGCAATGATAGGCGTTAATTTATCTTTATTATGGAAGGTGTTATATATTGCAGGAATATCCACTCTTGAAGTAAGCGATAATGCGAATTTGCAATATGAAAACGTGCCAAATCCAATGGGCGTAGATGAAAAAGGACAAGGGATTGCCGGATTTTCAATTGGCGCAAAAAAAAGAGCGAGAATGCAAGACATTGCAGTCGGAAGTCCAGATTCATCAATAACAAGAAGGGGTGGGATTATAATTGAATTGGATGGTGATCAGATGGCTTCAGATGTTGGAAGTGATAGCAAAGAAGGGGCAAGATCGGCAAAGGGGTGGTCGAAAGCATTAGATAAAGAAATTAGGGCGATTATATATAAACATTCATATAAAGAATTGAGCCGAGTAACGGGAAGTGATGCATTTGGGGAGCTGGGCGGGATTGCGCTCGTACAGCTGTATTTGTTAATAAAAGGTTCAGCGTACGATTTGTCCATGTTATTTACGCAATTTTTAACATTTACAGCCTTGAGAATGCTCCAAATGGCG
>JBAYGM010000078.1:0-5709 GCA_041666705.1 Candidatus Altimarinota bacterium
AAACGCAACTCCCGGCGCTACGCAAATCGCTCCAAAAAATGCGGCAAATAATAACTATACAAAGCCATATAAATATAATGGCCAAGATGCGGTTTCAATTTTCAAATGGGTTCCGGCTGTTATGCAATGGCTCAAAGATATACAAAAACAAACCGGAAAAACTTTATCTTTTGCAAAAGGCCCGAGTGATTCCGAGGCCGATTCAACTGATTCGCCAAGTAAAGATAGTGCAAGCTTAAAAGTCACTCCGGATAGAAATATTTTAGGCGCCAGTGGCGGCGATTCCATAACCGTGAAAGTTGAAGCGATGAATGGTAGTGGAAAAATTGCTTCAAAAGATAATGAAACTACAATCACGTTAAAAATAAATCCTGAAAGTGGTCTTGAAACCAGTATAAGCGGCGAAGGCTCTGTGCCTTTGTTTGATGGTTATACGACTTTTAATATCACTTCCGGGAGTAAAGCTGAGAGTTTCACACTTAGTGCCGTTGGAAAAACGCCTGATGGAAGGACTTTGTCCTCAAATGCAATCCAAATGAGCGTTGTGAAAAAGAAACTTTCAATTGTGACCCCTGAAGATCTTGTTAAAGCTGATAATAAAACTCCATTTACAATAAAAATTAATATTTATGGCGAAAATGGAAATATTGATGAAAAAGACAGCAGCACTATAGTCTTAAAAGTTTCCGATGAATCAAAAGACTTTGTAAAACTTTCAAAAAATAAAGTTAAAGCAAAAAGTGGTGTTGCTGAATTTACAGCTTCTCCTACGAATAAATCCGGTATGATTGAATTCACCGCAAGCATTGATGGCGGTGGCGCTCCAGATGTGACTTCTGAATTTTCCACATTGCCGGAAGACCCAACAAAACTTGAGCTCATTGCTTCACCAAGCATATTAAAGGCAGGTGGAGGCAAAACTAAAGTTAAAGCGGCTCTATACGATTCGAGCGGAAATATATCCAATGGAGAAACTTCTTCATTCAAATTTGAGATCAGCGGACCCGGGAATATAACAGGCGCAAAAGAAGCCGTTTCATTTTCCGGACAATCTGAAGTTGAAATTGAGTCAACTGCTGAAACGGGAGAAATCAATCTTTCCGTTGAAGCGAAATATGGCGAAACTGCTCTAAGTAGTTCTGTAAAAATTCAATCAAGAAATGATTTGGTAATCAGCACCGAAACTTCTTCACCTGAAATATTGGCTAATGGAACAGCAAAAACTATAGCTATAGCTTATGTGAAAGATTCTTCCGGGCAACTTATAAAAGATTATTATGGGCCTATTGCATTTGCTCCCGATGACAGCTCTTTTGGAAATATTACTGAAAATACTTCAACTGAAATCCAAAATGGAATGGCTTCCGCTGAATTTATGGCGTCCAAAAAAGCCGGTACTGTAAAAATTGGAGCAACTATCCCAGGATTTGATCCTGTGATTACGGAGATAAAAATTCTTCCACTCGCACCTCATTCCGTAACCGTCACTTCTGATAAAAATTCGTTGATAAGCGATGGTGTAAGCACTGCCACTTTGAAAGTGAACCTTCTTGATGAAAATAAAAATATTATTACCGATGGTAAATACGCGGTCCAATTAAAACTCACAAATGACACAAAGAATTATGGTAAATTTGCCGGTTCCGGAGCCACAAATCAGGCAACTGTAAATTATGAAAATGGAGCCGGACAAATCGACATTTCTTCAACTTTGATGAGCGGATCAATGCATATAATCGCAAGCTCAGGCAATCTTGTAAAATCCGCTGTAGAAATATTCTCCGCAAAAAGATTTTTTGCTACAGACCTTGATGCAAAATTTGTTGGATCACTTTATACGACTGTTCTTGGTGATAATTTTGGAGATTTAAATAGCCAAAATTCACTTGCGAAAAAGATCCTTGTTAATGGTAAAACTCAGGCTGTTATGACAAGCCTTTCCGCAGACTGGATCCCTGAAAACGGCTATGGATTCACAGGCCAAAACAAATACGCAATGCTTCTTGCCAGTGGAAATATTGTCGGTGAAGCAACTTTGCCATATATTTCGCAGTATGCACTTGTACTTGGAGATCCAACTGTAAAACTTTCCGATAATCAGGTTTCGCAAACAGGTTACTCGAAAGATCTTGGCCAACAAATATATGGTGGAAATGAGAAAATCCAAACAATTATTCCAATTGATTATAATTCCGATAAAAATAATGACTTATTTGTAGCTTATGAAAGCGGAAAAATAAGATTGCTTGAAAATGTTGGCGGAACTGAAAAATTTAAAAATCGTGGAATAATTCTTGATGTTGTTAATGGAATAAATTATGCGACGGCCTCAGATATCAATTCTGACGGACAAACGGATTTCATTGTTGCAACAAAACGCGGATGTAAAAAAGAAGATGTTTGCGTGGATTTGTATAAAAATAATAATGGCTACTTCTCGCGGGAGAATTTCCCAATCAAAACATCCAAATGCGTGAATATGATTGCAGCGGAAGACTTTAACAAAGATGGATTTAAAGATTTGGCCGTATCTGACAGCGTCGGGACTGTTCGAATTTTCTATAACAATAATGGAAGTTTCAGCCCTGTTGGACAAAAACTCGGCAATCTTGGAGTTCAAATCGATCCTGATGAAAATCTTTCAAACAATGTTTTGGTTTATCACAGCGGAATAAAAATAACTGAAGCTCCACCGAATCCCGGAAAATATACCTTGGCACTTCCTGATAAAAGCAAAACCACCGACATTCCTGAAATGCAGGCGGACTATGCCGCAACCATGGCTGAACTTGATAAATTTGAAGGCGAACCTGATCCAATGGCAAAAACAATTGAGACGGATTTTGCGATTTATAATTCCGATAATGCAAAAAATGCAGGCGTCATAATCGATAAACGCGCAATCACTTCCAAAGAAGAACTTGATGTCGGCGACACCATAAATTACACGATTACAGTTAAAGCGAAAACCAATGTTTCCAATTTATGGCTTGCTGATCGAGTTAATGGTTTTACGGAAATGGATAAAAGTTCCATAAAATATAACGGAAAGCCTTGCGATACAACGTTCAAATGCTATGACACGGGCGATCTTGAAGCCCCGTATATCCTTGGCGGCGTCAGCGTCCCATCCGGTACAACTGTAAAAATAACTTACTCGGCAAAAATTTTAAGTTTGCCAAAAATAAATATCACTGCGATTAAAAATTCGCCTGATGTTCCTGTTACTTCCGACATTCCGGCTATTCTCGCAAATCCTGAAGGCAATACTTCCGGATCTGTTGTGTATTTTTATCCGAATGAAAATCCAAATCCTGCAACAGGCACGACTTCATTTACCCAAATTTCTGTTGGCGGAGAAAATACAACAGCAGAAAAAGCAAAAGATCCTTTTAAAGCTGTCGCGGATTTATTCACGCCTTCGAAAACACCAACTCCTTTGCCAACAACCGACCTTACGGATCCTGATGAAACTGAATCTAAAGATCCTCCAATTGATAATGGAAGCGCAAATATGCTTTCAAAAGACGCTCAAGCCGAGATGAAGGATTACAACAATCAGTTGATGAGTAATGATTCGGATATGGATGGTACACCTGACCTCCTTGATGATGTAAATAACGCTTATCAAGTTGGTGTCGCCGCAGTTGGCGCAGTTGAAAATACTATCGGTGAAGGTCTTGATAAAACTGCGAACGTTGTTGAAAGTGGTATTGCGGCACTAAAGTGTTCCGGTGGGTGCATACCATCACCGATAAATAACGCATTCCTTGTGCCCGGCATGATAAATGCTATGGGTGTACCTTCCGGATTTCAGGAGGGTCTTCCTGTATTCGGCACAGGTTGTCCAAGTACAATACCGATCTGGCCGCCAACTTCATATCAATCTTCAAATGGATTTAGACTCTATGTTTCTCCAACGTTAACCGCAAAAGTTGGAATGGGGTTCTGCACCGGTGGACCTTACCTTACAGGACAATGTTTTGTTGTCGCTCCACCGATCCCAATGGGAGGCCTTTGCGATAAAATCTCGAATGGCGTAAATGGTGCAATGTCACAAGCCGGTTCTATTGCACAATCAGGCGTAAGCGGAATGACAACCCTTGTTTCTGATCCTGAAGGCGTAAAGGGCGATACAACAAGCGGATTTAAATCCAGCGCCGCATTCAAAGGATATAAAGTAGCAAACGTTACAGGTTCAAAAAATATATCAATACCCGGCTTCCCTGCTGTCATTGCAAAATGGCTTGATCGACAAATTGAAGAAGCGGTCAACAAACTTGGAGACGGCCCGGATATTTATTTTATTTATCCAAAATGGAGCTCGATAACGGGCTCTGTTCAACCCCAGAAAACAAATTTTACCGGCATAAAACAGCTTTTGACCTACATAAACAGCATTCCTATTATCCAAATTGAAGGAAAAGACGTAATGCTTCGCGTTCCAACTCTCACTAAAAAAGAAGTTGATAAAGCCGTTAATGACTATAAAGCGTTTAAAAGAGATCTGGATAATGAAATCGAAAGAGCAAAAAATAAAATAAATTGTAAATACGATGCTCAAAAAGGCGGATATTACGCACCGGAACCATATGAACAACTTTGTTCAAAATTAACTGTTGATGCCGCCGGTCTTTCAAGATCCATTGAAAAAAATATCGACGCGCTCGAACAATGGAAAATGTTCCCAAAGAAAATTATTGAATTTAGAAATTTCGAAGCAAAATACGCAAGACAAATTATAAATTATTTAACTGTTATAACCGATTATATTGGCGGATACATGCAAAGACAGCAACACCGTATTGAGGCATGGATGGAAGCCATAAAAAAGATTAAAAAAATGCTTGAAAGCTGGCAATTGCTTCTTGATATTATGGTTGATTATCAGACTTCTTGCGATTCTTGTAAATCTGATAGATTCTCGCTTCTTGAAATCTTGTTAAAGATTTTTGCTGCTATCCCGGATCCTCCGGTTGTACAATTTCCAAAACTTCCGGATATCGTTCTTGATGTTTCGCAAATACAAGCCGGTATAAAAATCACATGGCCGGATATGATCTTTGTTCCTGAAAAACTTATTATTCCGCCGCTACCAAGAATAAGAATTCCCGATATTGTACCTGGAATTGAAATAGAATTGTTTGAACTTCCGGCTATACAAGGTCCTCCGCCACTACCAAATCTTCCTGATTTGCCACCACTGCCTTTGGTTAAACTTCCGGATCTTCCACCGGCTCCAATAATTCCAAGTCTTCCGTCCGCCATAAAAACATCAAGCAACATTCTCAAAAAATTGATGAAAATATTATGTCTTCTTAAAAAAGGATTTACTCCAGTCCCTGAAACAAGCTTAAAAAGTGAAATTGAAAATATCACACAAAGATCTTTAAATCCACCTTTAAGTATTGATTTGTCGATGCCAATCCAAACACCTGCGATATCTTACTCAATGATTGATAGAATCACCGTTGAAGTCAAGATTAGACCGCAGGTTAAAACCGATAAAATCTATGAAGCTGTAAAAGGTCTTGCTGATAAATTGAATGAGTACACCAGTTCAATCGTAAAAGTTGTTAATTCAAGCATTATGAATGTTAGAAATGCGGTTGATAAAGTAACACAACCAAATGTTAATATTCCAAATGTTCAAATCAATAAAAAACTTGGCACATTCAAAGAAAATAAAAATCCTTATATAAATCTTGT
>JBAYGM010000079.1:0-5592 GCA_041666705.1 Candidatus Altimarinota bacterium
ATCAATAGTCCACGCAGTAATTTACGTTACTTACAAAGAAAGTTATGAACTTATTCGCGAATCAATAAAGTCCTACGCGGAAAATACATACGACACCAAAAAAATAATAATTGTATTCTCCGGCGAAGAAAAAGATCAAAAAAATGCGCTTTCTTATGCGAAAAAACTAGAATCTGAATTCGGAAATAAATTCATGGATTTCATCACGACAATTCATCCATTTGGCCTTCCAAATGAAATCCCCGGCAAAAGTTCAAACGCAACTTGGGGCGCAAAACGTTTAAAAAATTATCTCGACGAAAAACATATAAAATATGAAAACGTTGTAATCTCAAATTTTGATGCGGACACGGTAACGCACGAAAACTACTTCGCAGAACTAACATATCTCTATTTAACAAACGAAAATCGCGAAACAAAAACATATCAACCAATGCATTTTTATCACAATAACATCTGGAGTGTCCCAATGTTTATTCGATTAACGGTTCTTGGTTGCACTTTCTGGCGCATGGCGGATAGCGTTGATTTAAAAATATATAAAAGTTTTTCAAGTCGCTCAATGAGTATGCAAATGGCTATAGATACAGATTATTGGGACCCTGCAGTCATTCCGGAAGACTCTCGTCAATATTGGACTTATTACTTTTTATCAAACGGCAAACATGAACTTGTGCGCATTGAATCCCCTCTTTACATGGACGCTGTTTCCGCAAACACATACAAAGAAACCCTGAGCGAACAATACAAGCAACTTCGCAGATGGGCATATGGCGTTTGTGATTTACCGTTCGTTTATTTCAATATGCGCGCCAATAAAAACATCGGAATTTTTGAAAAAATTTATCAAATATTTTTCTTAATGGAAAATCACATAATGTGGTCAACCGCACCAATCATCATCACATTCACAGGTTGGCTTCCGGGCATGTTAAACTCGGATTTTCGCAATACCGTCATGGCATACAACCTTCCACAAATAATAAGTTTTCTTTTAAGCATAGCGGCAATAGGTGTCATTGCTTGTGCTGTAATGACTTTCATTTTCATTCCACGTCCAAAAAACAAACCATTTTTAAGTTATCTCGGCCTTCTTTTTCAATGGCTCTTCATCCCTCTCGCAAGCATTTTCCTAAGTGCAATCCCGGCAATCGAAGCCCAGCTTCGCCTTTTATTCAACAAAAAACTGGAATACCAAGTCGCGCCAAAGGTGAGAAAATAAATCTACACGACCTCGAGCTTACACTCACTACATATTTTTTTAATCCCATCCCTCCCCTCTTTCTCAATAATCGGACTATCACAAGATTTGCAAAGCTCGCCGGTTGGCTTATCCCAAGTCGCAAACTTACATTTTGGATATTTATTGCAACCATAAAATACTTTTCCACGCTTTGTGCGTCTTTCAATAACTTGTCCGCCGCATTTTGGACATTTCACGTCCATAAATTTCACAATCGACTGAATATTTTTGCATTTTGGATAAGCTGAACAGCCCAAAAACGTTCCAAATCTTCCCTGCTTCACAAGCATTTCCGCACCACATTTATCACATTTTTTGCCTGCCAATTTTTTCTCTGTTTCTTTTAATTCTGCGCTTTCTTTACCATTTTCAAGAGGTCTGGCGTTTTTGCATTTTGGATAATCCGAACAAGATAAAAATTTCCCAAATCTACCAAGTTTAATCACCATCGGCTTGCCACATTTTGTACAAACCTCACTCGTCGCTTCATTAACAATATCTTTCTTTTGCAAAGTTTCTCCTTTTTCAAGAATAAGCTTATGGAATGGCACATAGAAATCCTTAATAACAGGTTGCCATTCACGTTTTCCATCAGCAACATCATCCAAAGTATCTTCCATATCCGCAGTAAATTTATAATCAACAACAACCGGAAAGTTCTCAACCAACAAATCAGTAACAACGTTTCCAAGATCAGTTGGCATAAGAGTTTTTCCGTCTTTTTTCACATATTCGCGCATAAGAATTGTCGAGATTGTCGGCGCATATGTGCTTGGTCTTCCAATCCCTTCGGATTCCAACTTTTTAACCAAACTCGCTTCCGTATATCTTGCAGGTGGTTTTGTAAAATTCTGGCTTGGTGTAAATTCTTTTGCCTTAACTTCTTCATCTTTTTCCATAACCGGCAATAACTTTTCTTGCTTTTCAATTTCCTCTTCAGGGTCATCGCTTCCTTCCGTATATGCCATCAAAAATCCTGCGAATTTCACAGATTGCCCTTTCGCGGTAAACGTATAAGGCAAAACGCTTCCACCCTTCTCTCCGCTTATTTTAGCCTCAATTTGATTAAAGATCGCTTCTTTCATTTGGCACGCAACCATTCTTTTCCAAATCAAATCATATAATTTAAATTGATCTTTTGTTAAAGAAAATTTCACACTTGAAGGCGTAATCGTAACATCAGAAGGACGAATTGCTTCATGAGCTTCCTGCGCACGACCTTTTGCTTTATAAAATCTTGGCGATGAAAGTGAATATTCTGCGCCAAACTCTTTTGTTATCATATCTTTTGCCGCAAAAGTTGCAGATGCCGCCAAATTCACGGAATCCGTTCTCATATATGTAATCAAACCCATTGTTTTTCCAAGAACATCAACACCTTCATAAAGTTGTTGAGCAACAACCATTGTCTTTTTAACCGGATATCCAAGCTTTCTTGAAGCTTCCTGTTGCAAAGTCGAAGTCGTGAAAGGTGGCGGTGGAGTTCGAACGCTATCTCTCTCTTCAACGCTCGTTATTTTGAAGTCCGCTCCATCAAGTTCGCCAAGTATCACTTTTGATTCCGCCTCATTTTTAATCTTAATTTCTTTATCGTTTTTATGCGTTAAACTAGCCTCGAACAAATGTTTTCGAAGTGTCGCAAATTGTCCGATAATATTCCAAAATTCTTCAGGCTTAAAAGCCAAAATTTCACGCTCTCTTTCAACAACAAGTCGAACCGCAACGCTCTGCACGCGTCCTGCAGAAAGTCCATATCTCACTTTTTTCCATAATAAAGGCGAAAGCTCATAACCAACCAATCGATCCAAAACGCGCCTTGCTTGCTGAGCATCAACCAAATGAGAATCTATTTCTCGTGGATTTTTTATAGCATCCAAAATCGCTTTTTCAGTAATTTCATGAAACACAATTCTCTTTATAGGCAATTTCCCGGGCTTAATATCGAGAGCTTGGATCAAATGCCAGCCAATGGCTTCTCCTTCGCGGTCTTCATCAGTTGCGATCCAAAGAACTTTAGCCTCTTTCATATAATCCTTAATCTGCTTAATCGTTTTCTTTTTATCAACGGGAATCGTATATGTAGGCTCAAAATTATGCTCAATATCAATACTCATTTTCGACTTTGGCAAATCGCGAACATGCCCCATAGAAGCAATGACCGTATAATCCTTATCCAAAAATCGCGAAATTGTTTTCGCTTTTGTTGGAGACTCTACGATGACAAGATTTTTTCCCATACGAACCTCATTGTTATCCGAAACATCAAAATTAGTCAAATCTTTGGAGCTAAAAATCAAACATATACGCCCCTAGCTAAGCATATTTACAAATTTACCAAAACATGATATAATCCATATATAAATAAAAACAAAAATGGCATTTAATTTGTTTAAAGCAAATCGCCTTGTATTTCAAACCACGGAAGGACCAAAAGAAGCCCCAAAATCAAAAGAATGGTCTCCAACCATTCCTGATGCTACAAATCCAGATGACATTAAAAATCAAAGCAAAGAACAAGCGCAAGTTCTTCGTGAAAACATAAGTTCATTGCAAGCCTTTAAAAAATCGATAGAAGGCGATGCTAAAGAGAAAAAAGACGATCCGTATATGCAAATTTTAACAAGATATTTTCTTGAAGTAAGAATTCCAGAACTAGAAAGAACCACACCAATAAACACAAAGGAATTTGGACGCAAACTGGATATATTAAAAAAAGCTCACAGTAGAAACGACAGCGTTTTTGACGGATATGAATATTTAAAAAACTTCATGACATTAGGCGCAAGCGAAACGACACTTATGGACACAGGAATGACTTCTCGATTAGCCGATAAATATGTTAGCGATATTAATGAGTACTTGGAAATTAGAGAAAAAAGCGGCAATCCAATCGCAAATCAAGCAAACATAAGAGAACAAGCGGAAAACTTAAAAAAAGAATTAATAGCTCTAAATGAAAAAGTCAGTGATGCTTCAATGAATGAAAGAGGTCCAATAAAAAAAGATGTCGTACAAAAGATGATAGAAATAGAAACCCTTCGAGAAAGCATAAAACATTAAAAACAGGGTATTTTTCGATTTACAAGCCACGAAAATTGTGTCAGCGTTTAAATGGCTTATTTGAGCCATGCAAAATCAAAAATGGCTTGCATAAGCCAAATGCAAGATTCAATTTTTAAAGCGAAACATAAAACGCAAAATATGGCTATAGCTAAACAAAAACTCTTGCAATCGGTTACGCGTTGCATATAATACCTTTGTCTTTAAATAAAATATTTTTTAACCATTCCACAATGACAAAACAGGATCTCGTCAACGCCATTGCAACAGAAGCAGGCGTGACAAAAAAAGCAGCAGGCGACATGCTTGCATCTCTCTTGAAGAATGTCACAAAATCTCTCAAGAAAGGCGAAACTGTAACAATCACAGGTTTCGGCACATTCCGCGTATCAGCAAGACGCGCCCGCGTTGGTGTCAACCCACGCAATCCAGGACAAAAGATCAAGATCCCTGCAATGAAACTCCCAGCTTTCAAAGCCGGAAAATCATTGAAGGATGCAGTCCGATAGTCAACAAACAGGGACTGATCCCGCAAGGAATCTGTCCCGTTTATATTAAAAAGCTCCAGGCAACTGGAGCTTTTTATGATCCGCAAGGCCGGCTTCGAGCAATCGAGGCTCTTTTTTTGTGCAAAACCAACAACTATTGACATATTATCAGATAAAGTGTTTAATAGACCCCATTAAACGATAAAATTATGGGAATGACATACATTGGGTCAGGGGACAGGGCAAGACACTATATAAACATGACAATGAGTGGAAATATAGGTATTAAAACCGCAGGAAGTAGCTCAGATCATAGGCCAATAGCTCAACGAGCAAGGCGAGAAGTTGAAACGTATGTAATCGACAATAAATTACCAGGCTTCAATCAAAGAGATCATGAAAACATGGAAGCAGCCGGAACTCCTGAAAGCATAGTAGCAATAGTTAAAAGATATTTTGATAGAGAATTCCCAGTTACATTGTAAGGCTAGCAAAATAACTTCTAAGCCAAAAACGCTAAACCAACTTTTGTTCCGAGTAATCAGGGATTTTTTATGTACAAATTTAATAATAAATCCCATTTTTGATAACAACTTTTTGCCCCGGGGCAAAAAAATATTACGCAATTTTTAATTTATTTCATTGCATAGATTCCCATCACGTGACGGATTTTTTAAATGAAAACGCTCAACAAACCATAGACAAATGATCGTTTTTGAGATAAATTACTCATATGAAATCCCTTCTCGAACAACTTCGAGCTCGCATCATTCAAGAAATCGAATCTGCAAAGACACAAGA
>JBAYGM010000080.1:0-5561 GCA_041666705.1 Candidatus Altimarinota bacterium
ATAGGAATGTGAAGGGCAACGTATGAGCGCGTTTAATTAAAGCAAAAAAAATGAAGAAATTCAATGCGTTCATTTTAACCTCCAGCCCATGCATCATTAGCTTCCGCCTCGTCTTTTAATATCCTTGGAATCCAGTCCTGATCCTCCAGCAAATTATCTAAAGTTGCGACTTTTCCACTATCGTAAGAACCATCGGCATCCAAAATATCAACCTGTCCGTCTTCTAAAAGTTTTTCCACTAAATGCTTCACCTCCCAAGCAATCGTGTCTGCCATAAAAGGTCCATATTCATTATCAAGCTGATCTCGTTGCGACACTCCTCTGCCGTGTATGAAATAAGGCATACTACCGGTTAATTCAAAAATCCTTCTCATTTGTGACGCGCCTTGTAATTTGCTTTCATCAAAACCATCTGACTTGAACTTTTCAGCCGCTTCCGTTTGCATATTTAACGAAGCCTGTGAAATTGCGCCATCAATCAAAATTAACGTCTCCCAAATTGCTTCTGCTGTTTCTTGATCGGGTTTAAACATTCCAACAAGCTCCTTGAAGCCTGTTTCCATTCTGGCATTTCTCTTTTTAAGATATGCCAATATTTCAGGAAATTTACGCCTTTGATGAGCATCAAATTTACAAGGCGGATATTGCACAAGATTTGCAAATGCGTCCTTAGCCCTTGAATTTTCCTTGAAGAATGCATGCATTTTATCTTCATCAATCTGTCGTGGCCCTTCTGATAATGGCATATAATTGTTGTTAAAGGAGATAATTGTAATATAAGCGCTTGAGATTTGTCAAAAATTAGAGCTTTCCCAGTCCTAATGAAAATCTGTCCATCTCTTCCGCTACCAATTCCCCATATCTCCTTGCTGCTTCTTCGAATTCTGGACTTTTGCGGTCCATGTTCGCCATTGCGGTTTCAAGCTCATCCGCGGTCGCATGAAGAGCGTCTTCGGGCATACGAGCATAAGGATGTAATAATCTAATCGGGTGTCCCGCGTCATTTGTTACGGCACTCCCAAATACGCTGAAGTCTCTCATCTCTCCACATCCATCACTACAATCTTCATTCTCTGAACGCAAGCTATTGCCGATTTGATATACCCCTATTGTCAAGCTCTCCTTCATTGCGAGAGGCGCTGATCTTCCGTCAATAAAAGTGTATCCTTTAGAGGTAAAAGCACTTTCCAATTGCTCATATCTTTCTTGCGTTAATGCCGACATACCATCCGGCGTAGCTTTGGTTACAGATGCATTCCTCACTCTTATAACGAAATTGCCAGGCGGAAGAATTTCTAGAATATCATCCGGCGAACAAGGAGTTTCATTATAAATCGTCATTGTTAGCATTAATTTACTCATTTCCGGATGCAATACTCCAACTTCTCTGTGCCATTTCTCTCCGAATTCAGCAATCCTTTTAAAATCCAAAACCGGCAAAGCGGTTAATTTTTTTCTAAATTCCTGATCAGTTGAACCAAGTGAAATTTGAACCTGCACAAACTCTGAATATTGGCTTGCAAATCCAATTAATCCGTTGAGGTTTTGCAATGCTTGTTCTGTATCGGGAAGCGTTGTAGACACTTTTATCGGCATACAATTGCAACGTGAAATTTCAAAAAGTATGCGAAGAAAATTTTCATTCAAAAGCGGCTCCCCTTCTTTAACCATAGAAACTTTATATTTATCCGGCATCTTCAATCCGTGCCCTGAAGCGGCAAGTAAAACGTGATGTATTTGAGCCGATATCTCGTATGGCGTAAGGCTTCTTCTAAATCTTGGAACATTACATATTTGCCTACATCTCACCCTACAACCGACTTGAGTTGAAATGGAAACTATCGGAAGATGTCCTTCTGTTAGCCAAAAACCTGAATATACTCTATGCCCATCCTCTGTAACAAATTCGCATTGTACGGAATCATCTTTTTCGTCCTCAAACTTTTTTGACGTAACGACATCCATAAATAATTATCTTTTAGATGCTGCCACTGCGGCGTTTATTTTTCGTATCATATCATCAATTGCGACCTGTATTGCTTCCGGTTGCTTTCGAAGGTCTCTTGGCTTTACCGCTTGGGAATAATAAGAGTCGAGCTGTTGAAGTCCAAGGTGGCGCTTTAAACCCCCAAGGCCTTGTTCGATGCAAAAATCCTGATCCGCCCTACCTCCAACCATAAATTGCAAATAAGGCATTCCATAGACCCTTTCGTCAACATGCCCATCGCCAAAAAAGGGATTAAGTCGATCTATCATTGTTCTTAAATGTCCTGGAACTCCATCCCAATAATTTGGCGCTCCAACAACAAGTACTCTCGCATTAGCAATGGCCTCTCTTATTTCAGGCATATCGTCTTTTTTGTCTAACCCGCATGGCAGTTTTTTATTACATGCCATACATCCAGTGCAAGGAAGAATTTTTTGATTGAATACTTTAATAATTCTACCCGGATGATCCAAGCCCGCTTTTATTCTTTCACAGACATATTGCGTATTGCCGGCTCTTGGACTGCCATCGATTATTAATGTTTCTGCTGGTGCCTCGTGCTCCATGAAAATATTATTAAAATAAGAGTATATAATACAAGAATACCATTAAAAGTCAATAAAATATTAAAATGCTTCCAGCGCCAGCTTTATCAGGAACACTGACGCAATGATTATGAATAAAACTTTCACCCATGCGTTGCCGCGTTTTATTGCATAATGGGAGCCAAGATATGCGCCGAGTGCGCTTGCGATTGCTTGTGGAATTGCGTAGGTAAAAATTATCGCGCCGTGAATTAAAAATATTATTGCTGAGCCAAGTGATATCAAAAATCCAAGAAATACGGCCATGCCCATTGATTGCGTAAAGCTTTGCCCTTGAAGAATGAAGAAAAATGCGAGAAATGTTGGCGTTGCCATTCCGATTGCGCCGCCGTAAATTCCGAGCACGAACATTATTGGAATCAGTAAAAATAAATGCTTATTTTTTATTTTATATTCGCTGTCTTTTAATCCCGCTTCTTTTTTAAAAATTGTAAAAATGAGGAGTGCGAGGATTGCGCCGATTATTATTTGCTTTAAAAGAGTTTCATCGATTGTTACTGTTATATATGCGCCAAGTACACCTCCGATTGCACAAATTATGCCAAAAATAATTGCGTTTTTTAGTTGGAATTTCTTTTTGCGAAAATATGGAATTGCGGCCGCAAGATTTGTAAAAACATCGCTGAATTTCATAGTCGCGATTGCGCTTGAAGGCGAAAGTCCAAGAAATAACAAAACCGGTAGCGTAATCATTCCGGATCCTCCAACTTGCCCGCCAATAAACCCTGCAAATAAGTTTGCAATGATGATTATTGCGATGCTAAGGATGTCAGGGTGCATAAAAAGATGATTCTAAAATATAATACACTATTTTGCGATAGACTAAACGCTATCTTTATGCAAAAATAATCTCCATTAAAAGTTATCAGTATGACAACAAGTGAGTCTAGACGTGTAGATTTGGACAGAGACGTGCGATGGTACTATGCAGAATTAACGACAAAAGCAAAAACACCAATAGTACAAGAATGCACTGTTCTAAAACATACTGCAGACGTAGATATCGCAACTATGCTAAACGAAGTAACCGATGATCTTGAAAGGGTTTTAGGACTACCTTTAAGACATTTTTGCAACCTCGTAGATAGAGAAATTGTCCGCGAAAATCCTGAAATATGGAATATACATCCAACCAGCGTCGCTCATTTTTTTGGAAAAATACACAGGGTTCGACTTATTAGACGCATAAAAGCAGAGCCTGATGTCATCAAAAGATTAACCATGCTATACATGGTAGCTACGAATGAAAGCTGTAATCCATTGGAGGCTCAATCTAAAATAGATCGCCTTAGCGCAGACTTTCTACTTGCACCAAGTACGAAAGCTGCAAAATTCGCAACTATATTGAGAAAGCATATTCCGCCCGAAGCCATAAGCGCTATTGGCTCTGAAGTCCTAATGGAAATGAGCGCAAGAAGATTATGGTTAATCGAAAGGATTTTGTCAGAAAAAAAACCAAGTCCAATTATTGCCGCTAAAGCTATGCAACGACTAGGAAAGCCATGGTTACTTTCTAAAACTGAAGATCTTTTTATAGACAAATTCGAAGAAGCTTTGGCAAGGGCAAAAACGTGAAGAATGAAATGGTGGACGGTAGTGGGTTCGAACCACTGACCCTCTCCACGTCAACGAGATGCTCTACCAGCTGAGCTAACCGTCCGAGTGAGGAATCAAAAAAGGGCGTAAACTCACTTTTTTGTTCCGAGCGAGGACGAGTATTGCGTAGCAATACCGTCCAAATTCAACTGCGCGGGATTAGTTTATTAAGTTTTTTGGTAAAAATCAAGGTAGTTAATAAAAATTTAATAAAAAAGTTAAATTTGGTTTAAAAGGATTTAATGCGGATGTGATTGAATGGCGATTATGGACAGCCGCTTAAACAATTACGCGTTTATAGACAGCCAAAATTTGAATCTTGCGATAAGAAGATCGGGTTGGCAACTGGATTTTGGAAAATTTCGAGTTTATTTAAAAGATAAATATAAAATAACAAAAGCATTTTTATTTATCGGATATTGCGCATGGAATAAAAAGCTATATTCAAAATTGCGAGAAATGGGATATATCGTTATTTTTAAACCAACTTCGCATAATGAACATGGTAAAATTAAAGGCAATTGCGATGCTGAACTGGTTTTGCATTGCGTAACTGAATGTAAAAATTTTAATAAAGCAATTATCGTCAGCGGAGACGGTGACTTCTATTGTTTAATAAAGTATCTTTCAGAAAATAACAAACTATTAAAAGTTTGCATACCTAATAGAGCTAAATATTCTGAGTTTTTTAGACCGTTTAAAGACTGTTTTGTTTTTATAAATGATCTAAAAATGATTCTTGAATATAAAAAAGGAGAGGTATCGTAAGTAGGGACGAAACCGCTACCCTAACCTCTCATGGTGATTGATTTAATTATAACTCTCCGAAATTCTAAAAGTCAACATGCGGATATTAAATTTTCTTAACAAATTTCTGACATTTTGGTTGGGAATATTATTCCCTGTTTTGTGCATTGCATGCGGAAAAGAAGGTGGATATTTGTGTGAAAATTGTTTGCCGAAAATTTGGAACAAACGATGCAAATACAGGATAAGCACGAAAAGTGGAATTTATATTGATGGAAGCTTTTTTGTTTTTGAATATGAAAAAAATAGCGCTGTTTTAAAATTGATACAAAAATTGAAATATACTTTTTCGGAAGAGATTGCGGAAATCTTGAGCGAGTTTTTGTATACGCATTTTGAGGACGTTTTGTCCGAAATCCAAAAATCGCAAAATTGGGCGATAACTTTTGTGCCTATTTATAGAAAAAGATTTTTATGGGGCGGATTTAATCAAGCGAAGTTGATAGCGCGAATTATCGCATATAAAAGCGGAATTCCGATGCGCCGATATTTGATAAAAACGAAAAATACTGCAACACAGGTCGGGCTGGATAGGATTGGAAGAATTATAAATTTGAGAGGCGCAT
>JBAYGM010000081.1:0-5425 GCA_041666705.1 Candidatus Altimarinota bacterium
AAGAACAGCTGTGACTTTTGTATCGGCCTCTGATTTCTTTATATTAAATTTCAGCTTATACATCGACAAAGCATATGCAATCGATATAAACGCACCAACCCATACGAGCATCGCCAGTCCAAGCATATAATGCAAATAAAACAAAACGCCCAAGGTCACAACAACTCGTATCGTCAATGGAATCAAATCCCAGCTCACTCTGTCACACGTATTTTCAAAGGCGCTCCCCATGCGACTAACGCGCTTTAAAAGTGCTCCCGTGAAGTTATCATTGAAAAATGAATAAGAATGACCATGTAAATATTCAAAACATTCATTCAAAATATTTGAAATCGCTTTTGGCTGAAAATATGTATTTAAAGCTCCGGAAACTCGCCAAACGATCCACTCAATAATATTTATACCAAGAACGTAAAAGATGATTGTTATTAAACTTTTATAAAGCACCTCTTTATCGCCACTTTGGACCATTATGTTGAAAAAGTTTTTGTATAAAAATGGCGTTACCATGCTGGCACTAATGCCAATAAATATACACAAAACAATAATACTCACGATTAATTTATATTTTTTGACGTGCTTCCAGAAAAAACTCAGTGTTTTGGCTGTATTGTATTTTGTCATACCTCCACGCTATTAATTGCTATGGAAGTATATTAAATCAGTAAAGAGGGTGATTGTCAAGCGAAATAGGTATGAATGCAGCTTTTCAGCCACCGTGATTACCATCCCAAACGGTTCGCATTTGATCTGGACGCTCTGACTCAACTATATAAATATCGAATTCCACCTCATAACCTTCCACCTCATCACCTTTCATTTTTGGCACAGCTTTTGGGACTGCAATTGCCATTGTGCCTTCTGTTTCGACTTTGTAGTGTGGTCTAATTTCATTGTCCAAATCTTCCATTTTCACACCTTCCTTAACCGGCTTACCAAAGCTCACTGAATCAACTCCTTCTTTCCTAAAATAAGTATTATACTTCAATTCACCTGTGCCATTATCGGTTTGAACTACAAAAGCAAAACCATCTTTCAATCTATCCCCGTATAAACCTTTTAAAACTCCACGTATACCATCAATCTCCGCGCTTGCGCCTAAAATACCAAGTATTTTGTGAGTGCCCCTTAAAATACTCATATATAGACGTTTTTCGGGATCTCTACCAACTATGGATGCCAATTCCGATGCCTTTACTAGCTTCTGTCTTACCTCTTGCCTAAAAGGAACTTGATCGGTGTCTCGAAAATAGAATGATCCGGTTTCAGCAACTGCGCGCTGAGCGGCTCTTTTTACTTCTCTATCTTGGTTCACAGGCGCAAAATTATGCCTTCTATTTGCTTCACGAAAATTGCCAATCATTAATGTCAAGCACATACGCGCAATACTAATATTTTTTATATCCTCATCGCTTAATTCTGAACCCAAGTTTAGCTCGCCCGATGCAAAAAGATTTTCTATTATTCTTTGAGCTCCTTCTGTGACTCTATTTTCTAATCTAGACGTTAACGCAAAACCTCCATGATCGCCCATAAATCTTTCAAGAATGGCCATTTTTTCACGCATCGCTCTTTCCATTTTTTGAACCAATTCATCGCTATCAGACCTTCTCACCCCTTCGCCTAAAGTACCTTTAAAATACCGTTTTGCAAGATTAACAAGCAAATGCTGTTCACTTTCATCAAGCTGAACTTCCGGCGTTACCACTGGTGCTTCCATATTTTTTATTTTAACAAATAGGGATTTATTAAATCAAAAATCGGGGTGCTTGTCAAATGAAATAAGTTTTTTAAACAAGAGCTTATAAACCGAGTGCATTTTTGAGATCTTTTTCGTGCTCCATTTCCATGATTAAAATATCTTCGAGAGCGCGTTTTACGCCGTATTCAGCAAGTTGTTCCGCTTGTGCAATTCTTGCTTTATAGCGATTGACAGCGTCCATTTCACCTTTTAAATCCTGTTCAAGCATTTTCTTTGCATCCGGATCAGTTGCGCGATCACCAATTTCCAAAGTTGGCTCACCGCCAAGATAAGCAATGTGGTCGGCAAGCGAAAGAGCGTGACCAATTTCCTCATTTGCGTGAATAATAAGCTCTTTTTGGATTGATTGATATTGCGCGCCAGTTACCTTTGCAGAATGTTGAATGTATTGAACGGCCGCCGCATATTCAAGGCTCAAATCCTTATTTAATAAGTCGATAAATTCCTGTTTTGTCATAGAAATTTTTGGTTAATTTGTAAATTCATTTTAATGTATTCCATAAAAAATGTACAATGCGCTTATGATACTTTCAGACAAAACTTTGAAGAAAATGCTGGACTCTGGCGAGCTCACCGTTAAGCCTATTTCCGAGCATTCGATACAGCCGGCATCAATCGATTGCCGACTTGGAACACATTACTTGATCGTTGACGATACCGGCATGGATTCGCTGACGCTTGATTCCGAAATCAAATATCGCGAGATTGAAGGCGAAACAATAACCATTCCGCCAAAAAGTTTTTTGCTTGCGACGACAATGGAATACGTGAAGTTGCCAAATAATTTAACAGCTTTCGTTGAAGGTAGAAGCTCAATTGGAAGAATGGGACTTTTTATTCAAAATGCAGGATGGGTTGATCCCGGATTTGAAGGGAAAATTACCCTTGAAGTTTATAATGCGAATTCCTTGCCTATAAAACTTCAGGCGGGAAGGCGCATCTGCCAGCTTGTTTTTTGCAAAATGGATCAGGCTGCGGAAAAACCTTATAACGGAAAATATCAAAAACAAGATAGATCTGTTGGAAGCAGAGTTTTTAAGGATTTCGAGGTTTAAAAAATACCTCCGTCCCCTTATTTCAGCGTTGCTTTGTGTGACAAATTATAACGGCCCATATCATCAATTTCCATGAGCTTCACTTTTAACGTGTCGCCAAGTTTCACAACTTCTTCGACGCGGTTTACGCGTTTTTCGGACAATTGAGAAATGTGGACAAGTCCTTCTTTTCCGGGAACAAGCTCAACAAATGCGCCGAATTCCATGATTCTTGTGACGCGACCTTCAAAAACGTCGCCGACTTTTGGAATGTAGATAATTCTCTTAACCCATTCAAGAGCTTTTTTGCCTTTTTCTTGATCAGGCGCCGTGATGAACGTTAAGCCATCTTCTTCAATGTCGATTGTAACACCACATTCTTTTGTAATTTTCTGAATTGTTTCGCCGCCCTTTCCAATAACGTCTTTAATTTGTTCGACAGGAACCTTAACAGTTGTGATTAAAGGAGCATATTTTGAAAGTTCTGCACGTGACTGAGGCAATGCTTTTTCCATAACATCAAGAATTTGCATGCGTGCGATTTTGGCTCTATCAAGAGCTGTTTTCATGATTTCAATTGTAATCCCTTTTACTTTGATATCCATTTGAAGAGCTGTAATTCCTTCGCGACTTCCCGCAACTTTGAAATCCATATCTCCACAAAAATCTTCCATGCCCTGAATGTCTGTGAGAATTTTATAATTGCTTTTTCCGTCCGTAATAAGACCCATTGCAATACCTGCAACGTGTCTTGGAATCGGCACGCCGGCATCCATCAAAGACAAACTGGAAGCGCATACAGAAGCCATTGAGCTTGAACCGTTGCATGAAAGAGTTTCAGAAACCGTCCAGATTGTGTATGGAAATTTTTCTTTATCAGGAACAAGTGCGAGTAGTGCGCGTTCCGCAAGATTTCCATGACCAATTTCACGTCTGTTTGGACCTCTTGAAGGTTTAATTTCGCCAACTGCGTATGACGGGAATGAGTAATGATGCATGTATCTTTTTTCCTCATCCTGATCCATTGTTTCGATAATTTGCGCATCGCCAGGAGCACCAAGTGTTGTGATGTCCAAAACCTGCGTTTCTCCTCTGCGGAAAAGAGCTGAACCATGAGTGCGAGGAAGAACGCCAACTTCACAAGAAAGTGGTCGAATTTCGTCGAGTTTGCGACCGTCCAAACGCTCTTCTTTTTCTAGAATGCGTTTTCTCATTTTATCTTCAACCGCGTCGTTCAAAAGCATATCGAGATGTTTTTTTGAGAATTTTTCGTCTTCAATTTCCGCTTTATATTTCTCAACCGCGCTTTTCAAAATTTTCTTATAATTATCTTTGAATTCATGCTTTGTTTGTCCGCGAACACTTTCAACCATATCGTCCGTAACATAAACCGCAAACGCCTTCTTTGCTTCTTCGTTTTCAGGCATAATTGCCGCTGTCTTCAATGTTGGATTAAATAATTTTGCGAATTCAAGCTGAACCGCGCAAATCTCTTTAATATGTTTGTGCGCGAGTTCAAGAGCTTTCAACATAACATCTTCAGAAACTTCGCTTGCTGCCGCTTCAACCATCGTGATTGCATCCGGCGTTCCCGCAACTGTTAAATCAAGCTTTCCTTTTCTGCATTGTTCATATGTTGGATTAACAACAAGTCGTTCTTTGCCTTCCGAATCAACAATATATCCGATTTTCACAGCCGCTAAAGGACCTGCAAATGGTGCGCCTGCGAGCAATAATGCCGCTGAACAACCATTGATAGCCACAATCCCGGGATCAACTTCCAGGTCTGCGGAAAGAACCGTAGCAATGACCTGAACGTCATTTACCATACCTTTTGGGAAAAGCGGTCTAAGAGGCCTATCAATCAATCTTGACGTTAAAATGGCGTTATCTGAAGGCCTACCTTCGCGCTTGATAAATCTGCTTCCTTTGATTTTTCCTGCCGCATAATATCTTTCTTCATAATCAACGACCATTGGGAAAAAGTCTGCATTTTCCTTTGCTTCGTCGTTAATGATTGTTGTTGAAAGAATGACAGTATCTCCAAGAGAAACCGTAACTGTTCCGGATGCTTGCGTGAAAAATTTGCCGGCATCGAATTTTAAGATTCTGCCCGCAAGATTATGCTCTACGAATTTTGATTCCATAAAAAATGGGTTAATTATTATTTGGCCTAAATTTGGCCTTTTTTAACCCATTCTAGAATCAATCCACAAGTGACAAGTTCCAAATAAAGATATTCTTTATCTCAAACCTGTTACTCGCGCGATGTCCCGAAAATGGGTGTTTTTATTATTATTTTCTTAAATTCAGCTTGTCGGCAAGAGTTTCGTAAGCTTCCTTTTCATTCATTTTCAAATAATTGAGCAATTTGCGTCTCTTTCCAACCATCATAATAAGACCGCGTCTTGAATGATTGTCTTTCGAATGTGTTGCGAGGTGCTCACTTAATTGTGTGATTCTTTCAGTTAAAACCGCAATTTGTACATTTGGAGATCCTGTATCTTTAGGATGTACTGCGAATTTTTGAATGATTTTTTTCTTTTCTGTACGTTTCATATTTTTTAAGCTGTTAATTTATTGCCATATAAATTTATCAAATAATGTTGATTTTGGCAAGGGGAAATTA
>JBAYGM010000082.1:0-5423 GCA_041666705.1 Candidatus Altimarinota bacterium
CGGCTTGCACGCAGGTTGCACTCAATCACCTTTATTTCGTTATTCTTAGCCAAAAATTGGATGTTGAACGGACCGGTAATTTCAAGTTCTTTTGCAATTTGTTTCGCAATTTCTTTAACCCTTCTAATAGTTTCGATATAAAGTTTTTGCGGAGGCAAAACAATTGTTGCATCGCCGCTGTGTACACCCGCATTTTCGATATGCTCATTTATCGCATAAATAAGCAGTTTTCCATTCATCGCAACAGCATCAATCTCAATTTCCTTTGCGCCAACTTCAAACTTACTCACAACAACCGGCGCATCCATAGAAATTTTCACAGCTTTATTTAAAAACGCTTTCAAAGCCGCTTCATTATGCGCGACACTCATCGCCGCACCGCTCAAAACATAACTTGGTCGAACCAAAACCGGATAACCAACTTCTGCTGCAAATTTCGAAACTTCGTTCACTCCTGCAAGTTTTTTCCATCTTGGCTGATCAACTTTAATCTTATCCAAAACCGCAGAAAATTTATTTCTATCTTCTGCTACATCAATTTTTTCCGGGCTTGTTCCAAGAATTTTCACACCAGCTTTATGCAGCTTGAGAGCCAAATTATTTGGGATCTGTCCACCGGTTGAAATAATCACACCGCTTGCCTTTTCCGCTTCATAAATATCCATCACGCGTTCAAAAGAAAGTTCATCAAAATAAAGTTTGTCGCAAATATCATAATCCGTCGAAACCGTTTCCGGATTATAGTTGATCATAATTGTTTCATATCCATATTTTTTGGCTGCCTTAAGCGCATTTACGCAACACCAATCAAATTCAACCGAACTCCCGATGCAATATGCCCCGCTTCCCAGAACAATAATTTTTCGACGTGCCGGGACTGTCCTCGAAGGGGACTGTCCCTTTTTCGCTTCAGCGAGCGCAACATCGGAAACGTCCCCATGATACGTCGCATATAAATAATTGGTTTTTGCAGGCCATTCCGCGGCCATTGTATCAATCTGTTTTATCATCGGCGTAACGCCCATTTCTTTTCTTTCATCGCGAATTTCAAACGTCGTTTTCTTCAAAATATTTGCAAGTTGCTTATCCGAAAATCCGAATTTTTTTGCTTGAAGCATTAATTCCGGAGTCACAATTTTGGCCTGCTTTAGCTCTTTTTCAAAGTCGATTATATTTTTCAATTTATCCAAAAACCATAAATCAATTTTCGTTATATTTGCAATTTTTTTCGTGCTCCAACCTCGTTTTAAAGCCTCGGCAATAACAAGAATTCTTTTTGGAGTTGGTCTTTTCAAATCACCTTCAAGATTTTCCGGAATAATTCCCATATCATGATTTGCAGTCAATCCATGCAGGCCAATTTGAAGCATTCTTAAGCCCTTTTGCATGACTTCTTCAAAGCTTCTTCCAAGCGCCATAATCTCACCCACGCTCTTCATAGCCGAAGAAATTTCCTTGGAAACCATGCGAAATTTATCTAGATCCCACCTTGGAATTTTGAGTGCAACATAATCCAATGCAGGTTCAAAAAACGCACTCGTCGTTTTTGTCACCGCATTTTTCAAATCACTCAACCTATATCCAAGTGCCAGTTTTGCTGCTATATAAGCCAAAGGATAGCCGGTTGCTTTAGAAGCCAGCGCACTAGATCTACTCAATCTCGCATTAACTTCAATCACTCGATAATCATGACTGGTTGGATCCAACGCATATTGGATGTTGCATTCGCCAACTATTCCAAGCGCCCGAATCGCTTTTATCGAGAGCGATCTAAGCATGTGATATTCATGATTCGTCAGTGTTTGCGACGGCGCAATAACAATACTTTCTCCGGTATGAATTCCCAGCGGATCAAAATTTTCCATGTTGCAAACCGTGATGCAGTTGTCGAATTTATCACGCACAACCTCATATTCAACCTCTTTCCAGCCTTTCAAACATTCCTCAATCAAAACCTGATCACTATATGAAAATGCGCTATCAAGCAATATTTCAAGCTCGCTCACTTCATAAGCAATTCCGCTTCCAAGCCCGCCTAGCGAATATGCCGCTCTCACAATCACCGGATATCCGATTTTTTTCGCCGCACTCATTGCACTCGCCTTATTTTTACACGCCAAACTTTTCGGACTATTTAAGCCAATTTCATTTAGAGCTTCCTTAAACAAATCGCGATCTTCAGTTTTTTCGATAACATCAACCTGCGTACCAAGAACGGTAACTTTATATTTCTTCAAAATGCCTTTTCTATAAAGCTCAACTCCGCAGTTCAAAGCCGTTTGTCCACCAAAAGCCAGCAAAATTCCATCCGGCCTTTCCTTTTCGATAACTTTTTCCGCAAATTCCGCATTCACCGGCAAAAAATAAACCTTATCCGCCATGCCCTCACTCGTCTGAATAGTCGCGATATTCGGGTTCAGCAACACAGTTTTTATCTTTTCCTCTTTCAAAGCCTTAATCGCCTGACTTCCGGAATAATCAAATTCTCCAGCCTCCCCTATTTTTAGGGCTCCTGAGCCTAGAATTAAAACTTTGCGTATTTTTGAAGTCATGTTCTTGAAACAACATACTCAAATATTTTGAAAAAAGCAACGAATATGTATATAATAACCCTCCTTAATCATTAAAAACAAATATGGATACACGAAATATGTTTGCAGAGCTTATAAAGGCCGCAGAAGAAGTTAAAGCGGATCTTACACAACAAGCCAAGGAGATTGATGGAGGGTTCTTTTTGCCACAAGTATTAGGATCAGTGCATGAATCGGCGACGACGCTTATTTTATCTACGATGATTGACATGGGCGGGCACCAAACCAAAGAACAGCTTGCATGCGCAATAGATTTAGCGGGCGGTGATTTTTTGCCATACAGCGGTGCAAGATTTGAGCAAGCAATATCCGGCGAATTTGTCCCTACGGACCCGATTGAAATTATGGTGATAAATTACATTATAAGTATGCGAGCAAGGCTCGATAAAATATGGGAGAGTATGACGTAAAATAATATTAAAAACATGAATAAAGTTAATAATGATATAAGAGATAAATTTTATTGCGCATCCGATGATGTAGAGCGAGGATTGATGATAAATATTATACCAATAGCTGGAGAAGATGCGCCTGAAACATTGCGACGAGTTGCTTTTCGCGCCAAACATTCAGTACAAATGGAAATATTTACAACGGCTCCGGGAATGCCTATAAGAAAGCCACAACTTGAAGCCGCAATAAACCATGCCGTGATTGATATATTTGGTTATTCGAAATCAGAAGTAGAAGCGGCCCTGAGAGATGAGCTTGTTCCGACAGATCCGAAAGCATTAGTCATCGTTAGCTATATGAAGCGTATGCACGCTCGCCTTGATGCGGTTTTGCAGGAATAATAATCATTTAATAAGCATCCTTAAATCATGGACAAGGTTGAATTTTTTTCGAATTTCTCGCAGGAAGTTGCAGTGAAAAACAAACAAATTGTTGCAGAATTAGCCGATATGGATATGATGAGCGCATTTGGTGGAGCTCAAACATCTGATTCAGAAGAGCTAATACGAACCATCGAATATGTTCATTCAGATTTCAAAAAACTGCTGTATATTAAAGACTTGGTTCTCAGGAATGACCTTGAAGGTAAGGAATTAACGGGTCAACACGTTTTTGATTGTCTTTGTTTGGCGGCAATGAATGTTTTGCAATGTCACGATATAGACGGTCGGATCGAGGGCACAAGAGAGACTAAAAATCGAAAAGAAGGCATGGTCATGAGGTACGTCAAAGAAATTCGAACAAAAATATTTGAAGAATTTGGAGGAAGATATAGGTTTTACCGTTTCGAAGACGGCGAAGAGGGCGAATATTAAAATTTAATAAATTTCTCATGGCATCAATGAGCGAAGTCGCCGAAGAATCGGCTTTAAAAAACAACATTCGTTTTGATTTGATTGATGCTGTTTACGCGATTGGTAGAGGCTTGGAACCGCTTGCGGAAGAAATAGGGGAATGTGTTTCTAAAAATCCGAAGGAGGCGCAAGACGCATTGAATAAGGTGGCTACGAATATAGTTCAAAGAATAAACAGAATTTTTGATACGACAAACTGGAATGATGATAACGATTTATATAAAGATAATTTACGCGCCACTATTAGGCGCGCAGGTCCTTGCATTCTTGGGACGGATGAAATCGACAGACGCGATTTATTTAATGGCACAAAAACACCAACTGACCCGGGTCGGATCATGGCGGTTAATTTGATTTTAGATACACTTAATGCGCTTAAAAAGATTTGCGACAAGCACGGAATTTGAATGCTAATTTGGAACAATTTTGATCGTCGTATCTTCCACAATCTTTCCAGGAATTCCAAATCCGCCGGCTTTTCGATGTCCTCCTCCGCCAAGAAGTTTTGAAATCGCAGTCAAATCTATTTCATCGTTTTTTGTTCTAAGAGAGCCCTTTATAATACCATTATCGTCCTCCGTCAAAAGCACGCAAAGCTTTCCGCCTTCAGTCATATTTAAAAAATCAATAACTCGATCAACTTCGGAAATTTTTGCACCACATTGTTTCACATCATCAATTGTCACAACAGAAACAACAACGCCGTTTTCAGTCATCTTCACTTTCTCCAAAATTCTTCCCCAAAGTTTTATTTGCGGAAGCGTCATGGTTCGAAAGAGAATACGCACAATTTTAGATTTATCCGCACCAAGTTTTGTGAGTTCCGCAGCAACATGCAAAGTCTCAAAATCCGTATTGGAATGCATAAAACTGCCTGTGTCAAAATAAAGACCAAGAAGCAAAGCTGTCGCGGTTTTTCTTGTTATCGGCCACGAAAAATATTTAAAAATTTGATAAACAAGAAATGATGTTGAGCACGCATCGCCAGCTATAAAATTATTTTTTGCGTATTTTGTATTTGAAACGTGATGATCAATACTCAAATCTACTTCCAAATCATCAAAACCCAACATATGGCTCGAACTTATATCAACCGAAATAATCAAATCAAACTGCAAAAAATCCGCATCAGTTACAAATAAATTAGTTTCTTCAAAATTCAAATAATAATCTTTCATTTTATCCACGCAAATACTCACAACGTTTTTTCCAATGGATTTTAAATAATATCGCAGTGCCAAATTGCACCCAATGGTGTCACCATCGGGATTCCTATGCGAAATTATCGCGATATCGTTTGCAGAATCAATCAGCGTTTTTATACGCAAGAGTTCATCTTCGTGTAAAATGTTGTCTTTCCTCATATAATGTATCTAGGAGATTTATGATATCACAAACGCGCACGCAAATTACAGATAAAATTAAAAAGTTTTCTTTAGAACTTGGTTTTGATTTGGTGAAAATTATTCCCGCACGCGCAAATCTTTCCGAAAAACGCAGGCTTAAAAAATGGCTTTCTTCAGGC
>JBAYGM010000083.1:0-5393 GCA_041666705.1 Candidatus Altimarinota bacterium
GTTTTGCTCGGTACTTCTTTTCCGATTCCCGCCCACTCTTCTTCCAAATCGTTTAATAAGCTCTGAATTTGTTCATGTGTGACAGGCCTCTTTTCGCATGCACGCCAAATTCCGCGTTCCAGTTTTTCTCTATTATAAGGCTCGCGCGAGTTATCCTTTTTTATAATGATAAAGCTCGTTGCTTCGATTTTTTCAAAAGTCGTAAATCTATATTTGCATTTTTCGCATTCACGTCTGCGGCGTATCGACTTTCCCTCCTGCGTTTCGCGCGAATCAATAACGCTTGTATCGTGAAATTTACATTTTGGGCATTTCATATGATTATTTTATCAATTTACATTAATAATACCTACGACCTCTTTATTCCAAAAAAATCTTTCAAATCCGGACCGTCGTTCGGCGGTTAAAGTATTAGCTCCTTTTTTAACCAAAAGCAAAGATCCAGATGGCATATCGTCGGGTTTAAAAAATGTATTCGTATTGTTTTTATCAGTCGCTAATTCGGCTTGGCGCGTAAATGTATAAGGTATAAAAGGTAATATAAACGCTCTTCTGTTTGAAAGTTCGCATGAATATCCTAAGTTTTCATTTGTTTCTTCAGTACGAAAATTTACGGTTTCATAAGGGCAACTATCTCTGATAATATACGGAAATAGTGAATAATTTATTATTCGGGTTCTTATGATTACGCTATCACCAATATTGTAATTTTGAGATGTATTTTCCAGTGTATAGAAAAAAGATAAGCCAATGCCGTTGATTCTTAAAGGTATCGATACCAATATCCATATACCAAGAATTATTAAGATAATTTTTACGATACCATTTTTTTTAGGCATTACTTGAGATTCTAAATCTAGATTATCCATTTTTTAAATTAAATTTTTTGGGCATTTCATGGCTGTATTTTAGCATAAATCCTATTATATTCCCTTCCTGCAAACGAATCCGTCATTCCGGCAATATAATCTTTAATTACAATCGCTCGTTTTTCACCCTTATCAATCCACTTTTGAACATGTGGTGGAAGCGTATTCGGATCGCTGAAATAAGCCTCAAAAAGACCTTCGATCATTTTCATTCCGCGGTCCATTTTTTCACGAATTCGCGGCGACATATAAAATTCTTTCATCAAAAACGCACGCAATATTTCCATCTCTTTTTCCATTTTTTTGCTAAAACTCACAATTTCACCTTTGAATTTTCGCACGTCTTCAAGCCGTTTTATCCCATGCTTTTTTATATTTTTTTCCGTTTGATTTATCAAGTCATCAATCATCAGGCTTATCAATTTTGATATAACGCGTGCACGCAAAACATTTCCTTCGAGTCCTTTTTTATACGATTTTTTGGCTAATTTAAGCGCGCTATTCCACAGAGCCAATTTTTCCAGTTTTTCAATTGTAAATAATCCAGCACGAATTCCATCATCAATATCGTGATTCATATATGCAATTCCGTCCGCCAAATTCACAACCTGCGCTTCAAGATGCGGATAAGATTCAAATTCGATTCCGCGCTGATCATATGCAGTTTGGTGCTTAATCAAGCCATCAATTACTTCACGGCTCAAATTTAATCCCGGGAAATTCGGATAAAGTTTTTCCATGAATTCAACAATCCTGCGGCTCTGTGCATTGTGCTCATAATTCAATCCAAACTTCAGCATTATTTTATTCAAAGCATCTTCTCCGCTATGTCCAAAAGGCGTGTGCCCAAGGTCGTGCGCGAGCGCAATCGATTCTGCCAAATCTTCATTCAGTCCAAGCGTCCTTGCGATATCGCGGCTTATTTGAGCCACTTCCATCGTATGCGTTAAACGATTTCGAAAATGATCGCCTTCATAAGCCAAAAAAACCTGCGTTTTTTCCTGCAGTCTGCGAAAAGATTTTGAATGAATTATCCTATCGCGATCTCGCTGAAAACACGTGCGATTTTCATCGTCCTTTTCTTTATAAATTCTGCCCAAAGATTTTGCGCTTTTGCACGCATATGGCGCAAGCGTTTTTTCCTCATTCTTCTCGAGATTTATGCGCTTAAGAATCATGCCTTAATTTTAACCGCCTCCTCCCTCCTTTGCACTTGACAATCAGGCTTAATTATATTAAAATAACACCCTATAAATTTAAAACATGACTGTAGGAGTAAGCGCGGGCCAATCAGGTTTGGACGATGCTGTGCACATTATCGAAATAAGGTGTAATGAAGCCGCTGAAGCTGGTGATGATGCAGGTCTGCTTAAAAAGGCATTATCCGCGATGGCAAGCGCGTTCGGTTCACGAGTTGCATCTGCGGCAGAACCCGAAATTCAAGAAAGGCCAATTGTCGTACCTTTAACAAAAGGCGAGCAGGCAATTTTGGACGAGTTGTTCCCGAAAGGACTTGAAAGATCGCATTTTAAACAAAGGAACATTGGAGATTGTTATTTTCTTGCGGCTTTATATGCAATAAAACAACATCCGCTTGGAGCAAAAGTAATCGCAGATATGATAAGAAGAACAGGTTTGGGGTGGGAAGTTACTTTTCCAGGCAATGAATATAAAACAATAACCGTTGGCTATGAAGAAAATCTAGATTATCAGATTGATAAAAAAGGTAAAAAACGACATTTTGCGGATGGTCAAAAAGGTGACAATATTTTAGAAAGAGCATTTGGAAGACAAAGAGACGGTTACGGTAAACGCGACGATGACGGAGGACCAATGAAAACAGTTGCGGTATTGATCGGTGGGTTTTGCAGTGAAGGATTTAAGGCGATTCTTGCAGACATCGCAGAAGTAATAGATATAGGGACTGGATTACCCCTTGTAAAAGCACCTTATTATAAAGAGCAAGTTTTGGAGGTATTTAAAAAACAAGTTATACATCCTTCAAATTTTATATTTACAGCAATTACTCCAAGTATTAAAACATCTTATCGCGAAAAGAGGGAAGAACGTGAAACGGAATTCGATGATGAATATCGATACTATATGGATCCGGAAAAAAGATTTCCATGTCGTCACGCTTATTCAATAGAATCCGTCGATATGCATTCTGAAACACTCGTTATCGTGAATCCATGGGATACGAATGATTTAAAATATAGAATAACTTTTGAAAAGTTTTTCGAATATTTTTGCAGTGTTGAAGGGGTTGAATTTGACGAGCAAAAAATAATTAAAAAGTTTTCCGATGTCGTTTTTCAGGGAGATTCAATTGATATTGATGAGCCGCAAAAATTAAAGTCAGGATTAAGATATGCAATAAAAGGCATGGAATATGCGATTATCAGATTTGGCATCGGCGAATGGAGTACAACAATAAGGGCGCGTATAAATTCGGAAGACGAATTGGAATTGGAATCAAAAGGGGTGATAAAACATGCGGTTAAAAATGGTGATTATTTTATCGTTTCGAGAGAGGTTTTAGGTGGGAATTCGCACGTCTCAAATAATCACGCAAGAATAAAATACCTTGGAGATGGAGAGATGGAAATAAGGGATAATAATTCTACAAATGGCACAACGATAATCGAAATAAAGCACGTGGATGGATATGTTCCATCAAAACGCCTTATGCCTGGCCAGGAAGAAATTTACGAAATGCATAATAAAGATATCGAACTTGTTTTGGCTGATACGGTAACTCTTTTATGCGTGCGAAGAGAAGGGAGAATATTAATATTTCAAAAAGGTAGAGTTACGCCAATAGCAGAAATGATTCCCGGAGATATGAAAATTATTGGATGCAAAGACGTGCTTGATTTGAAAAAAAGAGTTTCAAAAGTGCACCTTGAACTTCGAAATATAAATGGACATTTATCGGTTCGCGATGTGATGTCAAAGAGTGGAACGGTTGTTAGAAAGGTGAACGAGAGAGAAGTTGCGGTGTCTGGCCGTGTTTAGCTCCACTTGCAAACTACCGCAGTCCCTTCTATTCTTTTATTGATGAAACTTTCAGAATCCATTCAGCGATTTCTTGAAAATTGCGAAGTTGAGAAAAATCAATCTCCAAAAACAGTTCGCAATTATTCGCATTATTTGGGGAGATTTTTAGAATTTGCCGGAGACATAGAACCAAAAAAAATCACGCTTGATAAGGTTCACGATTTCAGGCTTTTTTTGAATCGCATAAGAGATAAAGCGGACGGGCAGCTTGGCATAAAAACGCAGACATATCACATAATCGCATTGCGTGCTTTTTTGAAATATTTGATAAAAAACGATATTGAAACTCTTGCGCCAGAGAAAATCGAACTGCCAAAAATTCCGCAAAGAACGGTTGAGTTTTTAAATCACGATGAAATCGATCGTATTTTCAAAGAAGTCGATACTTCAAATATTTCCGGCCTTCGTGATATTGCGATTTTGGAAACGCTTTATTCGACGGGACTTCGCGTCAGCGAACTTGCAAAACTTGATCGCAAAAATATCGATTTCAAAACAAAAGAATTTATGGTTCGTGGAAAAGGCAGAAAGCCAAGGCTAGTCTTTTTATCTGATCGTTCTGCGGAAAAAATTCACGCATATCTTGAAAAACGCGAAGATAATTTTGAACCGCTTTTTATAAATTTCAAGCGCGGAAGCATTGCCGAAGATATCACTCTTGGCGAAAAACGTCGCTTAACAACCGTTAGTATTGAAAATATTGTTCGCAAATATGCAAGAAAAGCAGGTATCGTAAAGCAGGTCTCGCCGCATACTCTTCGGCATTCTTATGCAACAACCCTCCTTCGAAATGGCGCCGACATAAGGTCTGTTCAAGAAATGCTTGGCCACGCATCAATCACAACCACTCAAATCTACACACACGTCACAAACGAGCGTTTAAAGGAGATACACAGGAAGTTCCATGTTTAAGCTAGACTTTTAGGCTATTTTATGCTAAAATATTAAGATAATTTTACGTTATCTTAAATGTCAAACGTGGAAGAAACAAAAACAAAAATTCGTCGAATCTTCAGTTCTATCTATATTTTCAAGTCGGAAGAGATTGATGGTTTGCTTGTGAGAATAGATAAAATGTCCATTAAAGGGCTTGAGGAAGTTCTTAGACTTGCTGAATCAATAAAAGAGAAGCAGGACGAATTTTTAAAACAGATGATAGAAAAAGATAAGGATTTTTTGCCGGGCCTTAAAAGTGTTTTGAAGAGCAATGCAAAAAAGTTTATGGAAGCGGAAAGTGATAAAGATAGTGCCGAGGCCGATAAGCTTATTGAGGATTTTTTCGATAAAAACTAAATATGTTTGATATAGAAAGAAGAAAATTTGTTTATTTCAGCGGAGGCCCGGAAGGGGCTGATATATCCTCGGAATCCGTTAAGGGATTGAATGATAAAAAAGAAGCCGGCGAACAGCAAGAATTGGACGTTGATTCTTTGGTTGCGGATTCAAATAAAATACTTGAAAAAC
>JBAYGM010000084.1:0-5370 GCA_041666705.1 Candidatus Altimarinota bacterium
GAAAAAAAGTTCTTAAATAATGAAAAATTCCAAATATTGCTCGATGTCTTAAATAAAATAGATGCCAAATTCGTAGATCAAAATAAGGTCAATATTGACGAACTTTTATATGGAGCTGTAAAAGGAGTTGTAGATAAACTTGACGATCATTACACGACATTTCAAGAGCCAATAAGAGCAAACAACTTCAACAAATCTTTAACGGGAGAATTTGATGGGGTTGGAATTTCTATGGAAATGCAAAATGATCAAATCATAGTGGTAACTCCTTTAAAAAACACGCCGGCTGAAGCCGCGGGAATAAAACCGGGCGACATAATCACAAAAGTGAATGGAAACTCTATTGCGGATAAAAGCCTAGACGAAGTTGTGCAGTTGATACAAGGAGCAACAAATACAGAGGTTCAACTGACAATTGTGCGCTCAGGAAAAGAAATAGTCTTCACTCTTAAACGCCAACACATCAAAATAAATTCCGTTGAATATGAAATGAAGAACAACATTGGATATATTGAAGTAATAAGCTTCACCAACAACACTCCAGTAGAGTTCCAAAACGCGATAGATAATTTAATCGATAAAAATCCGAAAGGCTTTGTAATTGATTTGCGCAATAATCCGGGAGGGTTTTTAAATTCAGCAATCGCAATGCTTTATCATTTTATCCCAAAAGATAAATTAATAATGACAATGGCTTATGCGGACCAACAAAAAATAAGCTACATATCTCATGGACCGGCTGAACTTTCAAAATATCCAATATACGTTTTGATAAATCAAGGATCAGCTTCCGCCGCAGAAATAATGGCAGCAGCAATACAAGAACAAGGCGTTGGAAAATTGGTCGGCAAATCATCATTCGGCAAAGGTTCGGTACAAGAATTGATTAATTACAACGACGGCTCAATGCTAAAAATCACAATGGCAAAATGGCTTACTCCAACCGGAAAAAATCTCACAAAAGATAATCCGTTAAAACCTGATTACGAAATAAATTACGAAAAATCAGGAACATACGACCCGGTGCTGGACGGAGCCATGAGCCTAATTAATTCAAAATAACAATTTATTGAATCTGCTTCGCTTTCATAACCTGCTCAGGATTTGTAGTAACTATTTTATCCTCACCATATGAAGCGATAATTTGGATAGCCGCGTGCTTATTTCCAGCAAAGAACAAGCCTTGTCCAACGCCGCTATTTAAAAGTATATATTTCTCCCCTTCTGTAAGATTAAACGTAGCCCCAAGCACATCAACAGCCGCAGGAGCTTGCTTCAAAAGCAATTGCAAAGATGAATTTGTGATAATCGGTTTTCCATATCCGCTTTTCATAAAGTCTTCAACGTCCTGTGTGATCGTTGTAATTCCAAGCCAATATTTTCTTGCTCTTTTAACCAAACCAAGCAAGAACTTTGCAGAATCTTCATGCTGCATAAGTGACCAAGCTTCATCAATAATAAGAATTCTCTTTTTAAGTTCGCGTCTGATTTTGCTCCAGATGTAATTCAATATAATATACATAGCAATTGGGCGAAGATTATCGTCCAAATCTCTAATACAAAACACCATCATGCCGGTCGTAAGATCAATATTTGTATGCTTATTAAATATTCCACCATACGTACCTGTTGTATATTTTTGCAATTTTTGCGTAAGACCTTGTGCGCCTTCAGTTGAAGTTAATGTGTCATACAAATCTTCCATTGTAGGCGGCTCAACCTTTGAAGGATCAACCAAATCCATTGTAATACCTTTAATCGCATATACATTAATAATTGCTCTATCCAAAATACCTTCTTCTTCAGGAGAAACACCTCCAAGCATAATTTTAAGCAAACCAATCAAACTGATTACATTTTGTCTCAAAATATCACCCGGCTGAACCTCTTCATCTGGAAGTGGCGCAGGAAGATCAAAAGGATTAATACGTCTATCTGAATTAAGAGATAATTTAAGGTAACTTCCACCAACCGTTTGACTAAGCGCTTCATATTCATTTTCAGGATCAATAACGATAACATCAACCCCAAACATCATTTGTCTTAAGATTTCAAGTTTAACACCATAAGATTTACCAGCACCTGATTTCGCAAATACAACCGAGTTTGCATTTTCAAGCGAGAATCTATCGAAAATAATAAGCGAATCATTATGGCGATTTATTCCATACAAAATACCATTATCAGACGTAAGGCTTGTTGAAATAAATGGGAATGTGCTTGATAAAGGCGAAGTATTCATATTTCTAACCTCATCCAATTCATCCAAACATAAAGGCAAGCAAGACGTAAATGCCTGTTCGGCTCTAACTTGTGCACGTTTTGTTAAAATCAATTTTCCACCAAGCAATCCTTCAAGCTGTTTTGAAATTCTCTTAAGTTTAGCCTCATCATCAGCATAAATTGTGACATAAAGCCCAAATTGAAAGAATTTTTCCTGACCGCGTTGAATTTCGGTTCTAAGTTGTTCCGCATCCTCAAGAGCTGTTTCAAGAGCAGGATCACGAACTTGACCTTTTTCCGCGGCTATATGCGTCGCAGATTGCATTTGTGCAACTTTCTTTTTCAAAACTTTCATTATCGAACCCGAATCAATCGGATAAATAAATTGTGAGATATCAACTGTTCCCTCAAAGTTAATAATCGGAGCAAGCCAGTTCGCTTCAAGAAAACGAGGATATGTAAATACATAAAAACTTTCCGCAAAAACACTCTCAAGTCTGATGGAATCATAACGAATTTCCATTGAACTTGGAGCAATCAAATCGCGAATCGAAGCAAGCCCTTCTTGATAAACTTTTTCAGCTTCCATTAATTGGCGTCTTTCAGCTTCAGCACTTTGAACAGAAACAGGAGCCGCGCCAGGGACAGCAGGAACTGAAGCCGCATTAACCTTCTTTTCAAAACTACCTATACCAGGCAAAAAATTCTCTTTAAAACTATCGAATAAACTTTTTTTCTTCTGAGAAGCTTGTACAACAGCTTGGTCCGGAACAACGGGAGCTTCCGCTTGAACCGTTTCTGAAACCTGAGCCGAAACCGCAACAGTAGCAGGAGCCGCAACTGGCACTGACGCATCCGTTTGAACAGACGACAACACTTCCGGCTGAGTGGTTGGTGTTTGAATTTGAAAGGTTGACGCAGTAGCCGGAGCCGCAGGCGCTTCCGAAACCGGAGCCGCAGCCTGACTAAGCCATTCTGGAGGAGCAGGCGTCTGCACCGTATCTTGACCTGTAACCACCTGGGCTCCCGTAGACGCGGCGGTAGAACCACTGGCGCCCGAAGCGACAGAAGTGGCTGTATTTACAGCAGAAGCCGGATTTACATCACCAACTGTTTGAGTTTTTGTTTCCTCCACGTTTTTATTTTTATTTCAAATATATCGTTATAGTATAGCACAAAAGCATTTTCCGTTCAAGGGGTATAGCATGGTCACCAAAATAATAGGTTTGACAAAAAAACAATTTAAAATCTAATAAATTAACAGGATTTCACGTCAAAACCCAATCTAATCCGCAATCTCAATCTTTGTAATTTTCACAGGATCAACCGGCTTAGACATTTCACCGGAATCACTCCTGACAACCTTTGCCTCAGCAATCTTATCAATGGTCTCAATTCCTTTCGTAACTTTTCCAAAAATCACATAATTTTTTGGCAAAGGATAACTCTTATGCATGATAAAAAACTGGCTTCCGTTTGTATTTGGTCCACTATTTGCCATTGCAATCGCTCCCCTATCATATTCACCTTTAAAAGATTCGTCTTTAAATTTATAACCAGGTCCACCCATTCCGGTTCCGGTTGGATCGCCACCTTGAACCATAAAACCCTTAATAGCACGATGAAAAATCGTATTATCGTAAAAACCCTTCTTTGCCAATGTAACAAAATTATTTGCAGTCACAGGCGTATCTTTTACGTTCAATTCAAGCTCAAAATCGCCCGCAGTCGTATAAACCGTCGCTTTTATAGTTTTAGCCATATTATCTTGGTTAGTTATATTTGAAGAATCCGATGAACATCCACCTAAAAATAAAAGCGGTAAAATCAAAATTAAAGTAAAAAGTTTTAAATATTTTTTCATATCACAAATATATCATATTTTTAGATTTTCTTTTAAATCAATCTATGCTAAATTATTCGTGACTTAAAACGCTTATTTCAGGCCGCTCGCGTATGCGAGCACAGGCCTATATAAATTTAACTGTCGCGAAGCGACATCATTATATATGGCAAAAAAAGATTCAAACGAGGACAAAAATAAAAAGAATAAAAATTCAAAAAATCCGCAAGATAAAAGCAAAAAACAGGATTTGCCAGAGACCGAACCGGAACAAACCCCTGAACAAGCTCCTGAGCAAGCCTTAGAAAATCAAGACGATTCCGCAGAACAATCTCTTCTTCCTCTTGAAATGAAAGACGTCTACAAGCGTGAAATCTCAGATGAAATGGAAACTTGTTATTTGGATTATGCCATGAGCGTCATCGTTTCACGCGCACTTCCGGATGTTCGCGATGGCTTAAAACCCGTTCACAGACGCATTTTATACGCAATGCATGAAATCGGACTTCGCCCAACAGGACCTTTCAGAAAATCCGCAACTGTAGTCGGTGAAGTTTTGGGTAAATATCATCCACATGGCGATGCTTCAGTTTATGACGCGTTAATCCGCATGGCACAAGACTTTTCCATGAGATACCCAACCGTTCATGGACAAGGAAACATGGGTTCTATTGATGGAGACTCCCCTGCCGCCATGAGATACACGGAAGTTAAATTAGCAAAACTTGCAGAAGAAGTTCTTACAGATATAGATAAAGACACAGTCAATTGGCAAGCAAACTATGATGGAAGACTCAAAGAACCAATGGTTATGCCATCAAAAATTCCACAATTATTATTAAATGGAACAAACGGTATCGCAGTCGGTATGGCAACCTCCATTCCACCACACAATCTCACTGAAGTTATTGATGGAATTTTGCATATTGCAGATAACAAAGAAGCAACAATCGACGATTTGATGCAATTTATTAAAGGACCGGATTTTCCAACAGGAGGTTATATCTATGACGTAAATGCAATAAAAGCCGCATATAGCTCAGGTCGCGGAGGTATTGTCATGAGAGCAAAAGCATCAATCGAAGAGAAAAAAGGAGGAAGGTTTGAAATTATAGTCACGGAAATTCCGTATCAGGTGAATAAAGCTACTCTAGTTGAAAAAATTGCCGAACTTGTACATGAAAAAAAGATTCAGGGTATTTCAGACCTACGCGATGAAAGTAACCAGCGTGAAGGAATCCGCGTTGTAATAGAACTGAAAAAAGATTCATATCCAAAGAAAATTCTGAATCAGCTCTATAAAC
>JBAYGM010000085.1:0-5325 GCA_041666705.1 Candidatus Altimarinota bacterium
ATTCATCCACGAAATAATCTACAATTTTCGTTTTGAATTTATCCGAAACATCAATAACGCTGAAAGGAATGTTTAACATTTTCGCATTCGCACGGGCAATTACCATGCTCTCATTTGAACAACATTTGTTTTCCTGAGTTTTCGCGGAGGTCGGGCACGAAGAGTCATTCCAGAATTTCAAATGAATCCCAATGCACTTATATCCCTGCTGTTTGAGCAACATCGCCGCAACCGAGGAGTCCACTCCTCCGGACATCGCAACTACAACTTTTTTGCCTTTTACTTTTTGCATGATGAGATTATAGCATTTTCGTCATTTTCGTTGACTTGTTTATGCGTGTTATGAGAAGATTGATTGTTGTATATGGCATATATTTTAAACGATATAAAAGAGATAATCGAAAAGGTAAAGTCGAGAATTCCCGGCTTTGATTCCAATCGCTTTTTAAAGGCATATCATTTTGCGGATCATGCACATAAAGGGCAAATGCGTTATGAGGGAACGCCTTATATAACCCATCTAGTTGAAACGGTAAAAATTTTATCGAATTTGCGCGTTGATGAAAACACTTTAATCGCGGCAATGCTTCATGATGTTTCTGAAGACACCGCATATTCAATAAATGACATCCAGAAAGAATTTGGCGAGCATGTTGCATTCCTTGTAAATGGCGTCACGAAATTGTCGAAAGTCTACTATAAAAATGCCATGGAAAAGAGGCAGATCGAATCGCTTAAAAAGCTTCTTCTTCATACCTCAAAAGATCCGCGCGTTATTTTTATTAAACTCGCAGATCGTCTTCACAATATGAGAACCTTACGTTTTGTCAGACCGGATAAACAAACCAGAATCGCAAAAGAAACTCTTGAAGTCTACATTCCAATATCAAATTTGATGGGTATACAAGGCATAAAATACGAACTTGAAGATTTGTGTTTTAAATATTTATATCAAAAAGAATATAGAGCATTCATCGATAAACTTAAAAAATATAATAAAAAGCATGATGATATTGCACAAAAAACAATAACTGAAATGTCGGCTATCCTTGATAAGAAAAAAATCAATGCGAAGGTTTATTTAAGGCCAAAATCAATTTTTCATATCTTTAAAAAGATTAAATCTTTTGACGATCCGGGCGCAAAAAATGTTTTGGATTTGGTTACAATACGAATAATCACGGATACCACTGATGACTGTTATAAAGCGCTTGGCGTTGCTCATTCCATGTATAAACCTGATGCCGGAAAGCTGAAAGATTACATTGCTGTTCCAAAAATAAATGGCTATCAGTCTATACATACGATTGTTCTTGGCCCAAAAGAAGCCAGAATTGAATTTCAAATTCGCACACAAAAAATGCATGATGATTCTGAGCTCGGCATCAACCTTGTCACTACAAAATCCATGCCTGAAAAATATTTAAAATGGATGGAGCAGATTCTCGAACTACAAAAACAAGACTCGGATGATGACTATTTTATGCGTGATTTAAAAGAAGAAGTTTTTAGCGACAGAATAACAATTTTCAATCAAAATGGAGAGCCTTCCTATTTGCCTGCCGGCTCCAGTGTTATTGATTTTATATACGCCACTGAACCAAAAAAGATTGCTTATGCCTATGAAGCTCGAATAAATGATGTCATCATGCCGCTTACGACAATGCTTAGCCCGAATGACAAGGTTAAAATTCTTGTTACACATACCGCACATGAACCAAGACTTGAATGGCTTCCTTATACTAAAACTAGCGGCGCACGCAGTAGAATAAAAGAGATCTTTAAAGTCAAAACGCGTACTGAAAAAATATCAATTGGTAAAAAGCTTCTTCAAAACGCCTTTAGCATTGCCGGACTTGGATTCATTGAAGATATGAAGTTTAAAAAATTGCAGGAAATTTTAAAAAAACGAATAAATGCTTCTTACAATTCAGCTTATGATTTTTATGTAAGCGTTGGCGAAGGTGTAATATCACCATTTGACGTCATACAATTGATTTATATGGAAAGAAGCTCTCGTGATTCTGATATGGGCGTTGTCGATAATTCAATTCCATTTTCAAAGAAAAAAGTTCAACTTGAAATTATCGGCAAAGACAGGCCCGGTTTCGTAATGGATGTAACTGACGTTATACGACAATATAATGTTAATTTGATCAGCATATGGGGTGCCGGCGATAGGTCTTTTGGCAGAAAAGCTAAATTGATTATTGAATTTGAAATGAAAGATTTGCGAATATTTACGGAAATTGTAAAAAGACTTGAACAAGTCCCGGGATGTTTAAAAATAACAAGAAAATTTGTAGGACAAATGTGGCTTTTTGTTACATTCGCTATCTTAAATATTATCGGATGGGCTTTGCATCCTTTTATTGTTGGAAAATTTGTTGAAACCGATGTCTCGTATGCAAAAACTATCGTTGGAATATCCATTTATGTCGGACTTTCGGTGATATTCGTTCTGTCTTTTTATTTAAAAAAGCTTATGGAAAAGAATTTTCCGGGAACGCGCAGAGGATCTATAGGCTTTGCGCTCACACTATTTGTTGTATCTTTTGTTGCAGCAATGACATATGCGGAATTTTACTTTTACAAGATACCGCTCGACCCAATGGTTATCGCCGTATTGATCGCATTAATCATATTTTATATGCTGGCCGGCTATATCGAGCATCGAAAAGTTCAGCTCCCAAAGAATTAAAAAAATTAAACGCTTACCCTGAAATAAATAATATCGCCGTCTTTGACGATATATTCTTTTCCTTCAAGTCTCATTAAGCCTTTTTCCTTTGCCTGAACTTCGCCTCCACATGAAATAAAATCTTCATAACTCATTACTTCCGCTCTGATGAAATGTTTTTCAAAATCCGTGTGAATGACGGCAGCCGCTTTTGGGGCCGTATCGCCACTGCGAATTGTCCATGCGCGAACTTCATCGGTTCCTTGCGTAAAATACGTTGCAAGGCCAAGTAATGCGTAGGATGCGCGAATAACTTCATTCAAGCCCGTATCTTTTAAGCCGAGTTCTTGCAAATATGCTTTTCCTTCTTCCGGTGATAAATCCGAAACTTCTTCCTCGATTTTTGCGCAAATTGGAATTGCAGGAATATCTGCCGCCAAATCCATTTTTTCTCGAATAAATTCCGGCGTAACGTTTTTTATTTCGCTTTCATCAATGTTCGCAATGTACATTATCGGTTTTTGCGTTATGAAATGAAGATCGCGAATTCGCTCAGAATCCTCTACCGATAAATTCATGTCTCTAACGGTTTTTCCTTCAAGCAGCGCCTTTTGGATATTTTGTAAAAGTTCCAAATAAATTTTTGCTTCCGGTTTACCTGTCCTCGCCTCTGTTCCGGCTTTTTCAAGACGTTTTTCAAGCGTCTGAATATCCGCAAGAATAAGCTCTGTATTAATTATTTCTTTATCTCTTTTTGGATCAATTGAACCGTGAACGTGTGGCACAGATCCGTTATCTCCAAAAAATCTAACGATCTGGATTATTGCGTGACTTTCGCGAATGTGTGAAAGAAATTTATTACCAAGACCTTCCCCTTCGGAAGCGCCTTTAATAATGCCTGCGATATCTTTAAATTCAACTGTTGCAGGGATAGTTTTTGCGGGTTTTGCGATTTCAACAATGTGCTTTATACGTTCATCCGGAACTTCAACAATACCAATGTTAGGGTCTATCGTGCAAAACGGATATGGTGCAACAGAAGCCATTCTTGAGCGTATCATTGCGTTAAATAAAGTTGATTTGCCGACGTTTGGGAGTCCGACGATTCCAATATTCAGAGCCATTTTATTTGTTGTAAGGTTTAAATTCGACCGTTACTTTAACACGATTTGCGTTTTCGTTCACTAAAGAAACGTTTTTTGGAATATTTAGAAGTAAATATTTTTCGGTTGTTTTTATTATTTCGGAAACGTCAAAGTCCTCTGTATCTAGATAATCTAAAGCGTCGATATATTTTGCGTCTCCTTTAACCTCGATCGTTGAAGGCTCAAGCGTGATTTTTTCAATCCAACCGGTTTTTGGAGAACCCTTTACGGAAGCCTTAATTCCGACTGCTTTTTGCTTAGTTACCTGCATTATCGAAATATTCACCTTAATATTCTCGGGCGTTATTTTTACTTCTTTAATTTCAACACCACTTTGGTCAAAAGCTTTCAATTTTATTTCTTTTTCCAATGAAACGCTCTCGCTCCCGTCAAATATAATTTCTGCACGAAGTTCGCTAACTTTTTTAATCAAACTTTCCGCGCCTTCAACCTGAGCCTTATCCAAGCTCAAAACCGGCTTTTCGGCTTTATATCCGGTATTTAGGCTTCCGCTTATTACGGCCTTTATCGCGACCTGTCTTTGCATCATATTTTCAACTTCAAAAGAAACTCTGGAAGGCTCGGCTGCAACAACTGTTACGTTTTGAATTTTTGGCGTAACTAAAACGTCAAGAGTATGCATCCCTTCTTTAATATTTTTTGTATCGATGTAAGCCTCAAAGTCACTTTTTGTTAATGTTTGTAAAATATCTTTCGTTGTCACGATTTTAATTTTTACTTTTGGTAATGATGAAATCAAACTCAGATTTTCCGGCATGTTAAAGGCCTTAACTTCGATTTCATCTGTGAATTGATAGGGCGTTTGTTGCGATGCAATAATCACAACCCAAACAATGATCGCGACTGCTAGCGAAAATACTTTTGTTGGCAAATTTTTGTAAAAAATACTTATCATTTTTAAACTTTTTTGCTTTTAAAATAATGTTTTTTCTCTTTTGGCTTAAGGAATTCAAGCATTGACTCAAGCTTTTGAGGCGTTAGATTTTGCTCAATTGAGCCATTTTCTATGAACGAAATCGAATTACGTTCTTCTGAAATCGCGATAATTTTCGCATCCGTAGATTCGGAAAGTGCAAGCGCGGCTCTATGTCTTGTTCCAAGAGTTTTGCTATATGCTTTGAAGGAATGCGGCAAAATACAAGAGGCGGCTTTAATCTTATTATCTTTAATGATTATTGCACCATCGTGAAGAGGAGATCTGTCGTTAAAAATACTTACGATAAGCTCTTTTGAAACGTCGGAGTCAAGCGCAACGCCCGTATCAATATATTCTTTTAAAGAAGTGTCTTTTTCAAAAACAATCAATGCGCCGCGTTTTCTCTCAACAAGATCAGCGGAGGCGGAAACGACTTGGCTTATCAAAATATCCGCCTTAATTATAATGTGACTCATAAATAGCTTTGTTTTGCCAAGCTTTTCAAGTGCACGACGCAATTCTTGCTGAAAAATAATCGGGATTGCGATGATAACAAGCGTTAA
>JBAYGM010000086.1:0-5319 GCA_041666705.1 Candidatus Altimarinota bacterium
AAAGGATACAATCCAAATGAGCGCGTGGTCTTCACGGAGCAAACAAGAGATACGCTTCAAGGAAGTTTGCTTTTTGCCGATATCAGCAGTTCATTCCCAAATTATCGATCAATACAGTATTTAAAGGATAAAAACGTGATTGCGGGTTACGAAGATGGCACTTTCAGGCCTGATCAAGTTGTTTCCAGAGCGGAAGCTTTAAAACTTATATTTGAAGCTACAAATACGCCCTCAAGGACTGCCGCATCAATTCCGTTTAAAGATGTTAAATCCACGGATTGGTTTGTAAATTACGTGATGACCGGATATTTGAATAATGTTGTTCAAGGATATACGGCTGATAATACTTTTAGACCTAATAATACAGTTAATAAAACTGAGTTCTTGAAAATGCTTCTTCTTGCAATGAAAATCGATGTGAACATGAATTTTGCAGGGTTTATTTATGATGACGTTTCTTCAAACGATTGGTTTGCTTCTTATGTCGCTTATGCGAAAAATAAGAATCTTGTGCCTGTTTCAGGCAATAACTTCAATCCAAATGAAGGCATGAAGCGCAAAGATGTCGCTGAAGTGATCTATCGAGTCATGGTAATCAAAGACATGGGTGCGGATAAATATTCGGATGGGTTGGCGACGGCGCAATAGCGTGCCGGGAGCGCAGCGTACGGCATCTTCCGCATTTGTTGTTTGAAATTTATTAATTTTGTTGTAAAATCTTAGCGATTTGAAGCGCACGAAAAGCGCAAACGCTTGAAATACGCGCGCCCATAGCTCAATGGATAGAGCAGCAGCCTTCTAAGCTGTTGATGTAAGTTCGATTCTTACTGGGCGTACCAGAATAAATCTTTTTATAAATGGACCAATTAAAATGCAAAACTTGCGAGCATGAAGTTAAAGACGCATCTAAAATCGAAAGATACGGCTGTGTTTTTTGCTCAAAAGAATGTTTAGATATATGGAATAAATATATCTTAGATCCTGAAAATAAATTTCAAAAATAATACGGCTGTAATTACTTTGTCCATTCATTTGGATTTCGCAAAAAAGCCAATGCTTTTGCCATCATATAAGATCTTGCATCACCCAATATTCTCGCTGCTTCTGCTAGTATTTTATCTCTATTAGCCACCATCAAAGCTCCTCCAACAACATCAACTCCTGCGGCTTTTGCCAAATTCTCCAGTCCCCTTTCGCGAGCTTGAGCCCTTGCAATCCTTTTGCTTGGACCTTGCCCATGAGGAAGTCTGCTCGCTCCTTCATATATATCGTATAAAGCTTGTGTGACCACAGAAACTCTTGGATCTACCGGTGCGACTTCTAAGGTTCTTCTTCTTACTACATTACGTGCAACCTCCAATGTTGTCGTGACTGTTTCTGCTGAGCGTTCTGGCGCTGCTGTTATTGTCTCTGACGACACTCCCGCCACTGCTTCCGGCATTGCAACTTCGTCAACAACAGCTGTTGATTCTAATGATACTGGCCTATCGGTTTTTAATGGAGTTGGCAATGCTTTTTCTGTAGGTCGAGATAATGGTGGCGCTTCTCTTCTTGGTTGTTGCTGATGTCTTTCTGGTGTAATAACAAGTTCTGCCCCATTTTTTCCTTCCTTTCGTGCTTTTTCTACTTTGGCCAATGCCGCATCTAAACGTCTAGCAACTCTCGTTGTCTCATCTTCTACTTCTAATACGACCGGTGATGCTGCCGAATGCGCTTGCTGTCTTAATCTTTCCCTAACGTCCACCGCATCTCCTGCCGTTGCTATCGCACAATGATTTCCACACATAATAAATTTATTTATTTTTTAAGATTTAATTTTATCACACACGATTATGCCTTTACAATTACATTCTCAAAAGCATTTGATAATCATCTGGATTTTCTCTTATTAAAGCCTCCTTTTCGGCTTGAATTGCTTGTTCCATTTCCACTAAAAGTTGATTAACCTCTCTAATCACGCCAAAATCAACGCTATTTGATGATCGCGTCCACTCACCCATGAATCTCCCAACCATCCTTTCATGAGCCTCCAATGAATCTCCTTTTTGTGCGTGATCAAATACCCATGCGGATTCATGCAAGAATGGTAGAAGATTATGTTCATATAAAATTCTATTAAATTTTTCGACATAAACCTTCATTAAATATCCAAACCTTTTTCCATGTTTTGCGTGGTTTGCAAGAGTCGTTAAAACGCGAAATCTATCAAATCCAAACGGGTCGTGCTGGGCTAAAATATCAAGTCTATTATGTGCCTCCGGGACATCAAATGGTAGACCCGTTCTCCTCACTCCGGCCCCAAGAGCCATAATGCGAGCGCCCGTTCCCTTATCATGCGTTGTTGAAAATGCGCCATTTGCATATGGAACCGCCCTTGTTGCCCCAAGAAGTATAGATGCGCCCATTATTGCCGCCACTTCTTCCGACTGCTCTCCTGCTCCACAAAATTGTAAATCCGGTTCTGATCCAGTGACTCCCAAAGTTTTTAATACCCTTACCATTAGTCTTAATTCGGCGCCACTCATAGTAACTGGCAATAACAAAGATTGACCTGCGTGAATTAATTGAAATGAAGTGTTAGTTAAACCAAACACCTTCTCTAGAAAAGCTAATAGATCTTTACTCATTGGATGATGCGTGTGTATTTTTCCTCCACCTGCCATTTGCCCTAAGGTTTCTTCTCTTGCTTGCAATACTCTTCTTTCAACTAACGGAATTGCATTCCCAATATTTCTTATCAATGCTCCTTCATATTTTCTTAAGACAATGCTTAAATCTCTTCCAGTGCCCTGATCCCCAGGCAAAAATAGACCTGCGCCTGATACTGGCAATCTTTCAAATCTTCCTGGGTCACATCCTTCAACTTCCATTGCGCCAATTGCAGCAAGCGTGCTTACCATTGCAATTAATGCGCGTGTACTTTCTTCACCGGTTGCCATCAATCCTTCTTTTGGTATATCAACTCTCCCTGAAGATACATTAAAACCACCGGTTAAAGAGCTGCCGATCAGTTGCCTGAAAAATGCTAATGATCTTACGCTCTCAACTTCCGCTTTTAATCCTTTCAAGTCAACGAATCCTGCCAACTCAGCATCGCTTTCAATTGATGCTATCACCTTCAATTGCTTATCCATTTCTGCAAGCGATAGCTGTGGCATTTGCGCAATCGCTTCTCTTCTTGATAATTTAACTATTCTTTCCTTTGCCCAATGCGCCCTTTGATCATCCACACAGTCATATACTTTTGCGATTGCGGCTCTTATTCCGGTAATTTTTCGAGCTAGATTATTTAATTTTCCAACTGGAACCGGACATTCCAGCCCGGGAATCTCCCTAGTATCAAAAAGGGCTTGTCGTGATTCGCCTCTGTTATTTCTCTGATATGTGATTTTCACCATTGCCGCCACTCTATAATCAACGCCTTTACCTACCAAATCCGCAAAGGCATCATAAGCCCCGCTAAATCTTGCATTTTCATCGCTCAATACCAATGCATTTATTATTCTTGCGTGATCTTTCATATTCACGCCTCCCGGCAATTTATATAATCCACGCTCCTCTTTAGAAAATCTGTATGGAACATGCTCGTACGTCTCCATCGCTTCTCGTAACGCAGCTTCTTTACAACCCATTGCTTTTGCTCTTTTTAAAACAAGCATCATGCCATCCCTGTATTCATTAAATCCCGGCTCGAGGCAGTATTTTGCATAAGCATCAAACGCTTTGCCAGAAACCGCTTCACCAAATTTTTCAGCAAATCCTACCGCACGCCTTACTAAAATTTTAAATTGAGCAGGTGATTTTTCCAGAACTTGAAGCATTGGCGGCTTCATTCTATTCGCATCAAAATATGCACTTGCGCTATCCCCAATGCTTGTTACAGCAAGTGCTCCCATCTCCAAAAATACACCTACATTCTCTTTTGGTAGCATTTTTTCTGCACAATGACTCACCAATTTTAATGCGCAATGCGGAGCGTCTTGAAAAAATCTAAGATATTCCAAAAGGCCATCAACTCCACCGGGGAATTTATCATCCAATAATTCATACTGGTCAACAATGCGATAACCAACTGACGGAACTTGCTCCGGAATATGCAAAATTGCGTTTATTCTCTCGTCAGGCAAGTCTTTTCTTTTTTGTAAGTCACTTAATTTATCAATAGCTTCGGCTACATTTACTCCGAATCCGCCAATGTGTAAATAATCATAATCGTTTGTTCCTTTCTTCTTTTTTATAAAAGTCGGCCTGTTTGGACTATATTTATCTCTACTTGTTCTCAAGACTAATTCGGCAAAATCGACGCCTTCTTTCTGAAAAATCGTCATATCTTCAATTGCCGTCAATTCTTTTATTGCTCTTTCCGCATCAAGCACCGGAAACGCTTCATCTCTTAAACTATCCCCGACTGACATTGCTGCTGAACGCGCCAATTTAAAATATATAGGCAACATGTGCCCTTTGCCTGCTTCTTGTATTTTTTTAACTACATCCGGTAATTTTGCGCAAACTTCTTCAATCCTTGTGTGATATTCGCAAGCTGAAACAACCTCCAGTGCATCGCTCCTATATTCCGGCGGTAATTCATTCCAAAATCCACCGAGCATTCCTTCAAGCTGCCACATACCCCATGAATAATCCATGCCATCATAATGTTCATCGCATATCGTTCCCTGAAATTTAGCCGCAATAATCGCTACTAATCTTCCATATTTTTCATATAAATATTGGAAGGTTTTTTCACTGCCATCATGTGAATGCGTGTGCAATTTGCCTTTTTCGTCCAAATCGTCTTTATAACAAGGCTCAAAAAAGTTGTGAACCAATCCTCTAAAAACACTCGCCCTGAATCCAAAATATGTGAGATATCCAAGGCATTGGATTGCATCATTCCCAATTTCATATAATACATCCGGATCGCCTTTTGCCATTAATTCTAAAGTTGGCAACATTTTCTCTTTAAAATAACGTGTATTTGGGAAAGGACTACGACGGTCGTTATCATTATTAAAAAATCGTTCTCTATCATTGCCATATATACCGTAAGCCTTACCTTCTTTATACGCTCTTTCCATTATCTCAAGCCTTTTTGCTTGAAACGTTTTAGCAAGATGCGATATAACGGCTTCCATTTTCTCTTGCCTGAGACTTTCGGCATATCTATTGCAAACAAAAATATTCGCTGGCTCATATACGGCCGTTCTATTTTGGCCGCTACCTCTATTTGTAATAATTGGCTCATTTAAGCCGTCGTATTCGCTCGAACATTCTTCGTCCGAATCTAATATGTCTAAATCGTTTAGTGACATTTTTTGATTT
>JBAYGM010000087.1:0-5317 GCA_041666705.1 Candidatus Altimarinota bacterium
ATTTGGAACAATGGCTTCCAGAGCTGCAGTTCGTGATGTCGGACGCGCGCTTGGATATACATATGGCGACGTTGATCGAATTGCAAAAATGGTTCCACCGCCTTTTCAAGGAAAACATATTCCTTTGAATACGGCTTTAACTACAGATTCTGAGCTTAAAACCGCTTATGAAACCGAAGAAAGCTCAAAGAATATTCTTAATTATGCAAAACAGTTGGAAGGAACTGTAAGGCATTCCGGAACGCACGCTTGTGCGGTTGTTATCTCAAAAGAACCACTTATTAATTACACGCCTTTGCAATTTGCATCCGGAAAAGATGATGAAGTTATTACTCAATATGAAATGCATGCGATTGAAGATATTGGGCTTCTTAAAATGGACTTTTTAGGACTTAAAAACCTTACAATCCTCAAGAAATCAGTTGAAATGGTAAAGAATACAAAAGGTATTGATATTGATCTTCGAAACGTCCCAATGGAAGATAAAAAAACATTCAAATTACTTCAAGAAGGCAATACAACCGGTGTTTTTCAGCTTGAATCAAGCGGAATGAGAAAATATTTGAAAGAATTAAGACCGACTCGTTTTGAAGATATTATCGCTATGATTTCCCTTTATCGTCCGGGACCAATGGAATGGATCCCAATGTATATCAGCGGGAAACACAAACCTGAAACGGTTAAGTACATGCATAAAAGTCTTGAGCCGATTTTGAAAGAAACTCATGGAGTCGCAATTTATCAGGAACAGATTTTGGAAATTGCCAGACAATTCGCCGGATTTAGCCTTGGTGAAGCGGATATTTTGCGCAAGGCTGTGGGCAAAAAAATTGCAGAACTTCTTGCAGAACAAAAAGAAAAATTCGTTGAAGGTGCTATGAAAAAAGGTCATAGTAAAAAATTCGCGGAAGAGGTTTTTGAAAACGTTGTCGAACCTTTTGCCAGCTATGGTTTTAATAAGGCGCATGCGACAAGTTATGCGATGATCTCTTATAAAACGGCTTATATGAAAGCTTATTATCCTACTGAATTTATGGCGGCTTTGATGACATGCGAACAAGGAAATACGGAAAAAATCGTTATTGAAATACAACAATGTGAAGCCAATGGAATTGAAGTTTTGCCACCATGCGTTAATGAATCGGATTTAACTTTCACGTATGTTGGAGAAGGAAAAATTCGTTTTGGATTACTCGCTTTGAAGGGCGTTGGGGAAGGCTCTATAAATGAAGTTATTCAAATACGCAATAAAGGTGGAAAGTTTTTATCTCTTGAGGATTTTGCAAAACGCGTACCTTCAAAATTGCTTAATAAAAAGCTTATTGAAGCACTTGCATATTCCGGGGCTTTTGATGGATTTGGGGATCGCAGAAATATTGCAGAAAATGTTGAAGAAATTTCAAAATTCGCAAAAGGACATCAAACTTGTGAAGCTGACGGGCAAACAAATATGTTTGATATGTTTAGCGAAGAAGATAAAATCGCGAGTGGAAGTTCGTTAACTTTAAAGCCAAGCGCTCCTTCAACAAGTCTTGAAAAATTCGCATGGGAAAAGGAATATTTGGGACTTTATGTTTCCGGACATCCTTTACAGGGCCTTCGCAAATATCTTGCGAAAAAAGCATATTTAATTGAGCGCCTTACTGCGAAAGAAGCTAATAAAAGTTTAAAATTGGCCGGAGTTGTGAATGCTCCAAAAAAAGTTTTTACAAAGTCCGGTTCATATATGCTTTATTTTGATCTTGAAGATCCAACCGGAAGAATTTCCGTTACGCTTTTTCCAAGAACATATCTTCAATATGGGCATTTGATAAAGGAAAATGCAATTGTTATGCTCGGCGGAAAACTTGTTGCAAGAGGTACGGGCTATCAATTTTTGTGCGATAACGTGCAAGTCATGTCGCTTGATAGCATGATTGAAAATGCAAAAAACGATAAGCTTTATGATCCGAATGAAAAAGTTTCAAGACGCGTGAAAAATATTTCTTATGAAAAAGATAATGATGAAGACGAGCTTAGCTTGGAGGAAGTTGTAAAACCTTATATAATAAGCTTACCATCAGGTGCGCAAGCCGAAACTCTAAATAATATTAAAGATTTGCTGACAAGGCATAAGGGCAAAACACCTGTTGAAATACACATAAAAGACGGAGAAAGTTCAAAAAGAATTAAGGCTCCGTTTGGAATTGAGGTTAATGACGAATTTAAAAACGAATTGAATTCATTCTTAAAATAAAATATGCACAAAACAACTTTTAGAACACATACATGCAATGAATTGAATGCTAAAAATAGCGGTGAAAAAATCACGCTTTCTGGCTGGATTATGCGAAGACGTGATCATGGCGGACTTATTTTTGTTGATTTGAGAGACAGATATGGACTGACGCAAATTGCGATTGATCCAACAAAAATCGCAGAAGCAAATGATATAAAAATTGAATCTGTTATGCAGGTTAAAGGAGCTGTTCGTGTTCGCCCGGAAGGCATGATTAACGCAAAACTTAAGACGGGTGAAATTGAGGTTGTTGCCGAAGAGATTAAGATCTTATCCACTTCAAAAACGCCTCCTTTTGAAATCGACAGCGATAAAGAAGTGAATGAGGAATTGCGCTTGGAATACAGATATCTGGACCTACGAAGAACGCGCATGCAAAGAAACATTATTGTGCGACATAAAGTGATAAAAGCTGTTCGAGATTATTTTGATAAAAATGATTTTGTGGAAGTTGAGACACCAATGCTTATTAAAGGAACGCCGGAAGGAAGCCGTGAATATCTTGTTCCTTCAAGGCTTTATCCTGGAAAATTTTTTGTTTTGCCGCAATCACCACAACAATTGAAGCAACTTTTGATGGTTTCCGGATTTGATCGATATTTTCAGATTGCAAGATGCTTCCGTGATGAAGATCAACGCGGAGATAGACAACCGGAATTCACGCAAGTTGATGTTGAAATGTCTTTTGTGGAAGCCGAAGACGTGATGTCTGTTAATGAAAAACTTTTGATTGAACTCTTGAAAGAATTTGCACCTGATAAGAAATTGATGAATGCAAAATTGCCAAGAATGACTTGGAAAGAAGCGATGGATAAATATGGAGCGGATAAGCCGGATATTCGATTTGGCCTTGAAATACACGATATTACGGACTTGGTCGCAGGATCCGGATTTAAAGTTTTTTCTGAAGCAAAAAGTGTTGGAAATTTTGTCAGAGGACTTTTGATTCCCGGTGGCGCAACATTTTCAAGACGCGAACTTGATGAATTTGAAGCGTCTGCAAAATCTTATGGCGCGCATGGACTAATTTATATGGTTTATGAAAAAGGTGGCATCAAATCCCCTATTCTTAAATATCTGAAACCGGAAGAAGTTGATGCAATTACAAAAGAATTTGGCGCAAAAGGAGGCGATACGGTTTTGATTTGCTCTGCCGGATTTAAAGTCGTTTGCGAAACTCTTGGACATATTAGACTCGTTTGCGGAGATAAATTGAATCTGCGTGATAAAAATGTTTTTGCTCCACTTTGGGTTATTGAATTCCCAATGTTTGAGTGGAAACCGGAAGAAAATAAACTTGATGCTTCGCATCATCCTTTTACCGCACCTATGAATGAAGATGTTGGTTTGCTTGATAAAGAGCCGGAAAAAGCGCGTGCAAAAGCCTATGATTTGGTTTTGAACGGCGTTGAAATTGGTGGCGGAAGCGTTCGAATTCATGATCCGAAAGTTCAAAGCAGAATTTTTGAAATTCTGAAAATTACGCCTGAAGATGCAAAACTTCGATTTGGACATTTGCTTCGAGCATTTGAATATGGCCCACCTCCACACGGCGGAATTGCCTGGGGAATTGATAGATTTATTATGATGATTTTGGATGAGCCAAATATTCGCGAAGTTATTGCCTTTCCAAAAGATCAGAAAGCCAAAGACTTGATGATGGGTGCGCCTTCTGAGGTGCCGGAAAAGCAGATAAAAGAGGCGAATATTTCAATAAATCTCAAAGGTTAGAGCTCAAAAGCCGGCAGGAGTGGTGGAACCTACGGGAATTATGTTAAAATATGTTTGTTCTCTGTTCATTTAACAGAGTGGTGGAGGTTCTTAGCCTTATGGTTAAGGATCAGGTCCCATCCCCGGTAGATTTATCGGGGATTTTTTGTACCTCCGTCCCCGCATCCGAGCTTGAATTTTCGGCGTTTTTGTGTTAGAATATAAGAAAGAAATAAAAAAATAAACAGTCAATGGTTCAATTCCTACAAATTTTTGGGATAGTCCTGGCCGTTATTGCCGTATTATGGTTCATTCTTTGGCGCATGCGTAAGCGTTATGATATGAAGCGCATGATGAATCTTGTTTTTTTGCGCGTAAAAGTGCCAAGAAAGGAATCCAAGGAAGATAACGAACGTGAGCGTGAAGCCTTTTCTTCTCAAAAGAACTTTAAAGAGATTGCGGGTTTGATGACCCACTTTTTTGAGTCTTTGCATGGCATGTATCAGCATGAATTTAAGTATTTTTTTAAGGGACAAGATTTTCTTTCTCTTGAGCTTGTGGCGTTTGAAAAACAAATACATTTTTATTTTGTTATGCCACGAAATTTGTTTAGCTTTTTTGAAAAACAAATTACAAGTTTTTATAATGATGCGGTTATTGAGAAAATGCCGGATTATAACTTATTTAAGCCAAATTCTCATGTTGTCGGATGCTATATTCGTGAAAAAATCAGCTGGATGTTTCCGATAAAAACTTATCAGAGAATGAATTCCGATCCGCTTAATAATCTTATAAATGCTCTTTCTAAGCTTGAAGATGATGAAGGTGCCGCAATTCAAGTTATGATTCGACCGGTTGAAGATGGATGGCAAAAACGTGGACGCAAATTTGCAGAAAAAGTGTTTGGAAAAAAGACCAGCGATGTTGAATGGTGGAATCCGCTCACTTGGATTTCCGCTATATTTGAAGCCCTTATTACGAGCGATAAAAAACCTCAAATGGGTGAACAGCAAGGCAGAACAACGCCTATGACGGATGAGGAAACCAAGGCTCTTGAAGAAAAAAATTCAAAGCCCGGTTATAACACTGTAATAAGGGTTATTTCCAGTTCGCCAAGCAAAAGAGAAGCTGATGTGAATCTTCATAATATCAAGAACGCATTTGGCCAATATGACGCGCCAAATCAAAATGAATTCTTATATACAAGATGGCATAACGATAGGCTCCTTATCTCGAATTTCATTTTCAGAAGACCTGTTCGAAACTGGCTACAATGGCTACAAAGTAAAAAAATGATTTTATGTTCGGAAGAAATTGCGAGCTTATTTC
>JBAYGM010000088.1:0-5245 GCA_041666705.1 Candidatus Altimarinota bacterium
AATTTGTCATATTTTTTAGATTATGTTGTTGCTGATATTTTAGCTTAAACAAGCCAAAAAATCCAGATTAAATCTGAAAAATATGTTGCGAAAAATAGAGGTAATTATATTCTACCTTTTGAGTTTTTAAACTTGGCAAAAAATTACATTACATGCTCTGCGCGTCCTGCGAAGCTTACTCCGAGTTTTTCTGCTATGTCTGTACGTCCCGCTGCCATCATTTTTACTAATAACTCTTCCGCCTCCTCATCTTCTGCCTCTTCTAATCCTGCGCCACCTTTTTCTTTTTGTAACAGGTCTAGCAAACGTTGTTCGTCTTTAGTCGTGAACTCTACTTCTGCCATATTAAGTTTTTTATAGGGATTTATAGTACTATAGCGTTGAAATCGGGTCAATATCGATTTTCCAGTCTTCTATGTTTTGGAATGGCGCGACGATTTCCGAAGTGAGGCTTGCGCCTTTTATAAGCATGTTAAAGATGAATTTGCCTTTGATTTTTTTAATGAAAGAAGGATAGGTGAGAATTTCCAGTTTTTTGCTTGGCGAATTATTTTTTGAATTTTTGCGCGAATTTTCTTGAATTAATGCTTTTGCGCGCTGTATCGCTTTTATGCATTCTTGCTCATTTGCATGCGAAAAAGTGAGCTTAATCAGTTTTGAAAATGGCGGATAATTTGCGATGCGGCGTTCGTTGATTGCAAAGTCGTACATCTCTTTGTAATCATAATCTTGCACGGATTTTAAAACCGGATTTTCCGGCATATACGTTTGAATTACGACTTTATCTTCGATGTCGTGATTTCTTTTGATTCTTCCTGCGCGGCCGGCGATTTGCGTTAAAAGTTGAAAAGTCCTTTCGCTTGTTCGGAAATCGGGGAAAAGCAGGCTGATATCGGCAAGCATAATTCCAACAAGACTGACATTTGGAAGATGCAATCCGTGGCTTATTAACTGGGTTCCGATGAGAATATCAGCTTTGTGATTTTTGAAATCATTATAGATTTTTTTGAAACTTTCACGTTTTTGAGTTGTATCTTTATCGGCGCGAATTATGCGTGCTTTTGGAAAAATTTTATGCAATTCTTCTTCGACTTTTTCTGTTCCTGATCCGATAAATCGAATTGCGATTCCTTTGCAACTTGGACAAAGAGTTGGTGGATTTTTTTTGAATCCGCAGTGATGGCAGGTGAGCTTTGAATCCGCTTGATGATATGTCATGGCAACGTCACAATAGCCGCATTTTTCAATATATCCGCATTCGCGACAAATGACGGCAGAGCTTGTTCCGCGCTTGTTTAAGAATAAAATCGCTTGTTCGTTGCGTTCTAAAACTTGTGAAATATTTTCCGCCAAAGTTTCGCTAAAAATTGAATAATTTTTCTTTTTCATCTCGTCACGCATATCAACGATTTCAACTTTTGGATGTGGTTGTTCGTAGATTTTTTTATTCATTTCAAAGAGCGCAATTTCTTTATTTTGAGCCTTAAAATAAGTTTCGACAGATGGTGTTGCGCTTCCAAAGACGATTTTTAAATTTGGTAAAAGTTCAGACATTTTATATATAACATCGCGAGCGCTATATCTTGGCGATTGGTCTTGTTTATAAGAAAACTCATGTTCCTCGTCCGTGATAATCAGGCCGAGATTTTGGAAAGGAGAGAACAGAGAAGAACGTGAGCCGATAACCACTTTTGCTTCATTATTGAGGATTTTTTTCCATGCGTTTTTTCTTTGAACGCTTGTTAATTTGCTATGAATTACTGCGATTTTTTTTGAAAAAATTTTTTCAAAATACGTTGTCATTTGCGGTGTTATTGAGATTTCTGGCACAAGGATTAAGGCTTGTTTGTCTTGATTTGTGTAATGTTGTGCCAATTGTAGGTATATTTCGGTTTTGCCTGAGCCGGTTATGCCGTGTATAAGCGAAATTTTGTTGTTTTTGTCGAGAATTTTATCGAAAATTTCTTTTTGATCAGGGGTTAATTCGTGGATTTTTGAGGGAGGGGAGAGTGGCTCAATTTCAGCGACCAGGTCAATTGCCTCCGTCCCCGTTCTATCTTTCGTCAAAACGCGCTTTGGAATAAACATTTCCAAGCATTTATACATAGGGCAGGCGTAATAATCGGAAATCCATTGCACGAGCTCGATTTGCCATTCTTGCAGGTATGTTTTTTCACTGACTATTCCCAGGATTTCTTTGGTTTGAAATTCTGGCGCTTTATTATTTAATTTTAAAATCGTGCCTTTTATTTTTTTTGAACGTAGCGGAATAAGCACTTCCGAGCCGATTTTAACCTCTTTTGCGAGATTTTCAGGAATCTTATAAGTGAGCGTTCCTGTGCCTTTTCCTATGTTTTGCGGTATTAATATTTCCGCATATAAATCAGCCATAATGGTGTTTTGCTAATAGCCCTTGACAAAATCTGAAAAACCTGTTAAATTATAATCCTTTATTAAATTATAATGGATAAACCACAAAAAATTAAGCTGTTGATCGGAAACGAAGAGGCCTGTGTAAAAGAATACACAAAGAATGGGCCGGATGGTCTTGCTCAATTTCTTGGAATAGACCGAAATGGAGCTATGTTTAAAGAAATTATGCTTTATTTTGCCTTTGAAAAAGACCTTATTTTTAAGTGCGCGATTGAGAACATGGAAACAATTCAGCAAATTTTTGTTGCGATTGGGCCGAGTGAAATGCGCAAATTGATGGGCATTGAAGATAGCGCGTTTGATGTTTGTTTTGAATCCATTTTTGATATAATTGGTCTTGGACTTAGATCATTTTATAAATATACAGTGAGCCATAAAGAAGAATTATCAGCGATTTTGTTTGAAAAAGGGCCTGAAGCGCTTCGTGCACAGCTTTGTATTATTGGCGAAAAATACGATAACCTTTGGGAAGCTGTTATGGATTTGATTCTAAATGAATTTACAAAGAAGAAATTTGAAGAACGTGCACTTTCTCACCAAGAAAAATTTGCGAAATTGATGCCAAAATTGCAGAAGTATATTAGGGGGATTTTATAAGGCTTTGTATTGCGTGTTTTACTTTGCTATCCAGCAATAAATGTTTGATGGGCGTCCTCCTTTTCCGCTTTGATTTGCCATGGTGCCTACAATTATTTGAAATGGGGAATTAAGTTCTTTGAGCCTTCTAATTAATCTATTTATGAGCGTTCTGTCGTTGCCAAGCAATTCGTTCATTTTTTCATTGTGTGACGGGATGGAGGTTCCATAGTTTGAAGCTAAAAATATAGCTAAGCCTTCCATGCTTGATCCTCTTTTATCGAGTTTGTTTGTTTTTATCCATTCAAGAGATTCTCTTATTGCGGCTTTTATTTCATTGTTTTTGCTCTCGTCTCCGTCATTCCCATGGCTGCTTCCTCTACTGCTTTCTCCGTCTCTTCCATTATCTTTTTTATCATCATCATCATCGTTGTCGTTTTGTGCGGCCATGTATCCACTTTTTGCTGTGAAGCAATAGGTATAGCTTGAACGTCCTGTGCCATGTGGATTTGCTATTTTCCCTATTATTATTTCGTATGGGCAATTAAGGCGTTCCATAACCCCTATTAAGCCTTTTGCGAATTGTGTTTTCCCTTTGTATAATGATTGTATAGTTGCGTTAAATGACGGTATTGGTGTTCCGTAATTTGAAGCTAAAAACTTAGCCATTTGTTTTAAAGTTGACGTTCTTTTGTCAGTAGGCCAATGTTTTTCTATCCATGCAAGTGCTGCTTCTGCTGTTTTTTCTTTTTCATCTAATACTGGTTGCGCTTTTGGTGAATTTTCATCATCCGTTCCTGTTCCACTATCTGTTCTTGCTCCGTCTTTGTACGTGAATTGGTATGTTGCAAAGTTATTATTTCCCGGTATTCTTTCCGTTTTAATTATATATGGACCATCTTTTAATTCAGGTCTTGTTTCTAAATCTTTTATTAACATGTTTAAGGTTGTTGATGTCCCTAGCTTTGATTTTTTACATCCCATTTTTTCAAGATCTTCCGTTGATAATTTTTTATCGAAATTTTGTACAAGACAACTTAATACCTTTCTTTTGTCATGTGCGTCTGCTCTCAAATGCCAATGTTTTTTCATCCATTCCATTGCTTTTTTGGCTCCTTCGGAGATGTTTTCTTGTGCTAATTTTGTTGTCGTCGTATCAGCTGGCGCTGGTGTCGGCGTTAATATATCGGTTGTAGCGGCTTTTTTAGTAAGCAGGCTCATCCTTCCTTCCATTGTTATCAATAATTCCATTGTTTCGTCGACTTGGGCTTTTACAGCTTGTAATAATCTAAACAAATCCCTTGTTGTTTGTGCCAATACTTCAGGAAGAGTTTGTATGCTTTCCGCATCCATGCTCAAGCCTAATCCTTGCAATATTCTTTGTAAGCTGGCTAAATCGCCATTTCCTTCTTGTTGTGAAAGTTTTCCGCTCGCAAGTAATATTTTTGCAGTATCGTTATATGCTTTTGCGAATTCAGTTTTTAAAATGTCAGTTGTTTCCGAGTTTGCTTCCGATTCACTTATTTCTTCCCCTTTAGCTATTTTTTTAAGAAAACCGGCTTTTATTATTAATTCAGCTTTTTTTTGGTCTATGAAAAGCTGTAATTTTACGAATTCCGGACCGTGTCTTTTTATTTGGCTTTTTGCTTCTTGGATTAATGCATCAATTATTCCTTCAACATTGCGTGCTTTTATTTTGCCGTCAAGCAGTTGCTGTCTTATTTCTAACAGTTTTTCTTTGGAAATTCCGATAAATAATTTTAAAAATTCCGAATCTTCCGCTGTGAAAGGTCCAATTTGGCCGATGTGTTGAATAAGTTCGCAAGCCAATAATTCATTAATTGCATATATCATTTCACGCTTCATTATTCGCGCAATTACAATATTATCTATGCTTCTTACGACCGGTAATCTTTCTGCTATATTTGTTGCTTCTGTAGCCATGGAGAGTGATTATATATAAAGTTGATTATTCTTGCAAATGTCTACTTTTGCTTCCTTGAGGCAGCATCACGCCACTTGTATCATCAAATATTGCAAATATTGTGGCAGGGTCTATATTTGGGAATTTTTCTTTGAATCTCGTGCGCACGTCTTTAATTAAGTTATTTTTCATTTGCCTTACTCTTTCTCTGGTTAACCCGAGTTCGTATCCCGTGTCTTCGAGTGTTTGTTTCGTTTTATTGTCGCTGGCCTTTTTGATGTTAAATACCCTGGTTAATGCATAAACGGCTCT
>JBAYGM010000089.1:0-5150 GCA_041666705.1 Candidatus Altimarinota bacterium
TCAAATACTTAAAAACATCACATTCGAAAGTTATGACTGAATTGAAAGAAAAGAAAGAGCTTACGCCGGAAGTTGAAGGCGCGCTCAAGCATGCAATTGAAGATTTCAAAGTTGTTAATAAAAAATAGTTAAAAGCCACACCAACTCATCCCAATTCACCCCAAGTCACACCAAAAAAACCACAACTTAATTCAAAACTATGGCGGGAACAATAGAAATAAAACGAAAGATTAAATCGATTAAAAGTACAAAACAAATCACGCGTGCGATGGAACTTGTTTCGGCTTCAAAAATGAAAAAAGCGGTTGCGAACGTCACTTCTATGAGACCATATGCTGTAAATGCACTTGTTGTTCTGACTCATTTGGCGGAAAAAAACAGTGAAAATACAGCTCACCCGCTGTTTGAAAAACGCCCGATGAAAAATTGCCTTATTGTTGTTATGGCATCAGACGGAGGGCTTTGTGGAGGCTTTAACGCCACTATGTTTCGAAAAGTTACTTTATTCGAAAAAGAATTTAAAGAGCAAAATCCAAACTGTAATTTGATGTATATCGCGGTTGGAAAAAAGGCTGAGGATTTTCTTGCGAGAAGCAAAAAGAATTTGATTGCAACTTATAATGGAATCACGAATAATCCACGCTTAAATGATATTTTAGCTCTTAATAAATTGATTTTTGATTATTATAAAAAAGGTGATGCTGATGCGGTTTTCTTGGCTTATCAGCACTTCTTTTCGCCGATTTTGCAAAAGCCGACAATGCATCAGTTACTCCCATTTTCCAGAGAAAATATGATTGAAATGGGACGCGCGTTGAATCTTTTCAAACATCTTGATATTGACCTTGAACAAGCCAAAGATACGGAATATAAACTTGAACCTTCACCAAGATTTATTCTTGATAATCTTCTTCCGGGGCTTATTGAACTTCAAATTTTTCATGCAGTTCTTGAATCAACAGCTTCTGAACATTCAGCGCGTATGGTGGCCATGAGAAATGCAACCGATAACGCAAATGAAATCATTGATTCGCTGACCCTTATATTCAACCAAAAACGCCAAGCAAATATCACAAGAGAGATTGCTGAGATTTCAGCAGGAAAAGTGGCGCTGGGATTGTAATGCGATCTTCGATCGCGTGGTGCGCGCTTCGCGCGCGTGGCGTTATCTCCAATAACAATTCTTTTTCAAGAATGCTTCGTCGCGCTTTGCTCCACCTTGACCAAGCATTTTATATCCGGAAACAACCTGAAGTAATTTTGCGCCATTATCAGATGCTATAAGAGTTTCAATATCCTCTTTAAAGTTTGCCAATGAAACTTCAACTTTTTCTTGCTCGGCTTTTACAACATCCGAGGCGCCTTTTAAAGGAGGCAAATCTTTAAACATAATGCTAAAATCCTTTCCATAGGCCTTTCCAACGTCCATGATGATTCTTTGCAACTGCTCTCTGTGCGCTCTTGTGATGTTCGCATCAACAACCGGCATAACATTAAATCGAACTTTATCAATTCTCATAAGCCCTGCTTGATCTTTTTTATATCTATTATCCAAAATAGCGTCATATCTTGCAAAACCAACCAAGCCTTCTGTTATTTCTTGGACTGATTTATTTGGGTCTTCAAGTGTCAAAGCGTTCATAAGACGATGATTGTAGCCCGGAAATGCGTTCAAATAACCCGGAAGTGAGAAATGCTCTCTGGTTGTTCCACCCGTGCCGCACAAACGCTCCACAACCGCTTCGGAACAGAATGGAACGATAAAGTGGATATCATCGTGATCAAGTCTTTCTGATTGCTGAAGAGCCTTATCGATTCTGATTCTTGAATCATAATCTTGCAAAATATATTTCCACAAAACCTCTTTTGTTCTTGGGCCCGGAACACAATCCCCTTTGCCTGGATCATTGTCCAAATAAGAAGCAAGAAATCTGATATCTTTCCATTTGAATGGCCTGCTAACGCCTTCTCTTTTATCTGGATGCGGATATGGGGGATCATACGTCTCCTTTCCATCTTGACCAATATGCGGTTTTCCAAATTTCCAATCTTCTTTACCTTGTGTGAAATAGTCGAGCCATGGCATATGGTTAAGCAAATTTCCATCCGCAAAACCGATTCTATCCATACTCATTAAGTTTGTCGCAACACCCTGCATCAAGAAATACAATTTATCTTCCGCGGTTAACTTTCCTTTTTCAATCGAGAATTGGAACAAACCTTCATATTGCTGAGGATTCACCCATCCACCATTTTTAAAATTCCTAAGCAATTTCTGCATTTCAGCACGAAGACCACCAATACCTTTCGGATCGTTTTCAAGCAAGTCTCCTTTAACTTTATATGCGTTACAACCGTTTGTATATGCACTGTTATTTTCATTAAACCATTTACCAAAAATACCTTCACCCCACATGGCATCAACCGCGCCTTCGATCAAGTCTTGACCTGTGCGTGGACGACCCGTTGCTTCATCGATCTTAACAATTGATTGTGGATCCCCATCATCCGGAATTGGAATTCTTTTTTCTGGCTTTACAAATCTATTAATTACTTTCCAAAGCTCAACATCATCCCATCTCGCATGTCCTTTGCTGACTAAAATCAACAAACAAGCCTTAAGTTGATCTTGATATGTTGCATGCCACATTATGTGTCTTATTTCATATATACCAAGATGCTCAAGACCGGATTTGTATTTTTCAACTTCTTCGTGTTCCGCATGCTCTTTCATACGGGCCATTTCAGCAGACACAAGCGGCAAACCTTCACCAACCTTACCCGTATCATATTCCATGTTCCTCTTCCACTTTCTTGTCCACCATTCATAAATAGATTTGACGAGGTGACCTGTATCTTCCAAACAAAGGAACGTCGTATTGTCCCAATATTTCTTGATTTTTGAAACCGGAGGCAGCGTACAAGGATCAGCTTTTAATGGTTCCGGCTCTTTTTTCTCTTCCGCTTTTGCGTCTCCATTTTCAAGTGGCTTTACCTCAAGGGCTTTTCTCGTGTGCTCCTCCTGTGCTCTTGCGATTTTCTCCATTTCCGCTTTAACTTCCGGATCGTTTGGATCAATTGACTTCATTGCTTCTCTTGCAAACGTTTCCGGATCGCCTTTCATTAAATTGCGCTTTTTCGCTGTTTCATAACAGGCTGCCGGAGTAGTTGTATATCTCGTGCCGTTGTCATTTACTACTATTGTATTTTTTGCAGGATCAACGGATTCAACCTTAACAATGTTTTTGCCTGTTGGATCACAAAAAATTGCACCCTCGGTTATTGGCTGCGTTTGCGCATAGCCCGCTTGTTTCTGCACAGCTTCAATTGCCGCGCTTGCTTCCGCAATTGTCATCGCTTTCCTTGCGTCTTTTTGAAGCATCCATTTCGCAAATTCGCCATATGTGAATTCTTGCTGAACTATATCTTTTTCCGGGACTTGCATGTCTTGCTTTTCAAGATCAGCAATATGTCTTCCTTGAGATTCTTCCTGATACAAAACCGTAACAGGTCTATCAAGCACGACTTTATCGTTTGAAATGCTTTGCACTGTAACTTCTTCTGTATCAATTCGAAGCATGCCGTCCGTGCGAATATCTTTATTTCGATCAAATTCAAGCTTTGTACCGGCTTCAAGCTTTCCACCAAATTCTTCAAATCCTATTACTTTTTCAAGCTCGGGCTTGGCTTTTATGTCTTGTGATGCGCGCGTTGCATCCATCCATTTTTTCAAAGTTGATTCCGTAAAAGTGCCGGCGCCTGTGACGATAACGAGCATCATGCCTTCTTCAGGAAGCATTTTTAATGTCTCAGGATCGACATCTTTATCCGGTTTTTCAAATCCAATGGCTAAAATTTCCGTACCTTCGGCCCAAAAATATTCATTTCCACCTTTGCCATCCGGCCTAATATCCAAATGTCTTAATTTTGTCCCTTCTTTAAGCTGAATTCCAAGCCCTTTTCCGATTTCTTCAAGTCTTTGTTCTATCATTATTCTTGCCTCAACTTCTTTATTTATAGGTGCCATCAAAAGTCCGATTTTCTTTTCGACTTTTGCAACCTCCATGCGAGCGGATTGATATAAGCTCACATTTGTATAAAAACGCATTCCATAAGGTTCAAGATTAACCTTGAATTTTGCACCAACTTTTTTTAAAGCACTTGCCAAAACATCCGCCGGAATTGAAGTTTCATTTTCTCGCATTGGCTCCGGAAGCGCATATATACCAACATATTCTTCCTTGCGGATCATGCCTTTTAATTCCGTATAAATAGCCGGATGCCCGCCTGACATTTCTTTATAAAGATCATCCATGCTGTCGTATGCATCTCCTAGTTTTTTTGTTGTTTCACTAAATTCGCCAACAAAACCGCGAAGCGTTTCCTGATCCTTAGGCGTTCCAATTCTTGTGCTTAATCTTTCTGTTAAAGATCTGTTAACGAGATGTAATTTTTCTTGCGTTCTTGCGACCGTTGAATCCGTTGAAAGAGGACTTGCTTCATCAGCCTTGCCCATAATTCTCTTTTTTGATTTTTCGATTGCATTACTAAATGCTTGCCCGCTGATTTTGCCTTTTTCAAGCTGCGAAACAAGCCTTTCAACTTCTTCGTCTTTTTTATCGAGTCCAATCAATGCGACTTCAAAAGCTGTTGAAGTTATGTCTTTTGTAATATGCTTTTCCGCTAGAGCTTTGTGGTTTTTATCTCCACCCAAACATTTAATAAGTTTATTAAACATGTCGGCAGATATATGCCCTTCTGTTAATTGAATAACGAGAGTCTTTTCCATTAATGTGCCGGATTCATATTTTTTCTTTGCAGTTTCGCGAACAGAAGAAGGAAGATTATCCATCTTTGCGCCCATTGAAGAATCCGTTTGCGCATCTAGCTCTCTTTGTTTTCTTTCGAGCTCTTGCTGTGGCGTAAGATTTTTTTCGATGCCATCTGTGCTTTGCGCACCACCCGCACCCTTTGAGCTGTCGGCAAAATAAACCATGCGCGCTTTATCAAGCGCTATTGTACCGAACAAATTGTGAGGATTTCTTAATGTCATGAGGGTTTTTTATTGTTCTGTTTTAATTGTCTGCTAGTTTTTATAGTTTTGTCAAGTGATTACGGTTTCGTGCCAGTTGTCGGAGGAATCACAGGAA
>JBAYGM010000090.1:0-5080 GCA_041666705.1 Candidatus Altimarinota bacterium
AATGCTTCAAAACCAAGTTCTCTTAAAAATAGATCAACCTGGTCTTGTCCACCCACGACAAATTCACCACTTTGCGTTGCTTGCGCTAACAATAAGTCCCATCTTAATTTTTGCAAAACCCGAGCCAAAACGGCTTGTAAAAAACGTGCTTGCTCTAGAGTTTTTTCCCTCACATTAGACTTAATTGACCAGGTCAACAACCCTACTCTTTGTACCGTGTCTTCAGTCAATAAGTCCATTAAACGTGGTATGTATGGAGGAGATTTTTCGTCGCCCGCTTGATCTTTAAAATGCAATCTAACGTCAAATTGTCGCACCATCTCGCTAAAATCGTGATCATCTAATGCCATAAAATTTTATTAAGGAAGTTATTATAAAATTAATTGCGATCTTATACAAGAATTTTCACCACGTAACGAAAATCGCTGTTTAAATATATCTTTACATTTGTGCAATTTTTTCTGAGCTTGTCCCGGGACAGAATTCTATATTTTAAAATAAATCTAAAATTCTGTAATATTTTTTTGAGCCAGGACGGAAATCTCTATTTTAAAATAAACTGGGTTTTACGTAATAATTTTCTCCCGGGGGAGAAAATTACAGCATTTTTAAAAACTCCTCCTCGTTCAAAATCTTCACGCCGATCTCTTTTGCCTTTTCCAGCTTGCTCCCCGCTTCCGCACCGACAACCAAATAATCGGTTTCTTGAGTTATGGCGCTTAAAACTTTGCCGCCGAGTTCTTTGATTTTTGCTTTTGCGACGTCGCGAGACATGCTTTCAAGCGTACCGGTTAAAACAAAACTTTTGCCTGTTATATTCGCGTTTGTTTTTGCGGGACCAAATGTAAAACGAATTCCGAGCTCATATAATTCGCTCAAAATTTCCAAATTTTTAATATTTCTCGAATAATCAAAAATACTTTGTCCAACCTTTTCTCCAACGCCTTCGATCAAATGAAGCTCATCGATTGTTAGATTTTTGAGAATTTCAATAAAATCCGGAATCTGAAAATCCTCCGGATGCACTTCTTTTTGCAAAATATATTTCGCAAAATCACTGCTATTTTGCTCACCAAGATAACGAATTCCAAGCGCATAAATAAATTTATCCAATGGAACGCGCTTTGATTTTTCGATGGATTCCAAAATGTTATCCGCTTTTTTATCTTTAAACAAAGGCAAAGAAAGCAGGTCTTCTTTTTTTAATCTAAAAATATCCGGTGGCTTTGCAATCATCCCTTCATCCAAAAATTGAATCACAACTTTTTCACCAAGCCCTTCAATATTCATCGCGTCCTTGGAAACAAAATGAATCATCGCTTCTTTTTTCATTCCGAAACAATCCGAATTTGTGCATCTATAAGCCGCCATTCCGTCTTCGCGAATTATTTCCGAACCGCAAACCGGACAAACTTTTGGGAAAATAAATTTCTTTTCCGCGCCTGTTCGAAGATCCGTAATAACAGAAACGATTTCCGGAATAACATCGCCGGCTTTTTGAATAATCACGGTATCTCCGATTCGAACATCCTTCTTCTCCATCTCATCTTCATTGTGAAGAGTCGCGCGCGCCACTGTGCTCCCGGAAACCAAAACCGGCTCAAGAACCGCAACCGGAGTGATTGCACCCGTGCGACCAACCTGAACAATAATATCTAAAATTTTTGTTGTAACTTGTTTTGGCTGAAATTTGAAAGCAACCGCATAACGTGGAGCTTTAGCCGTAAAGCCCATCTGCTCCCACTGCGATTTGCTATTAACTTTCACAACAACCCCATCAATTTCATATGGAAGTTTTTCGCGAATATTTGGAATATTTTCAATGTATTCAATAACTTCTTTTATATTTTTACAGAGATGAAATTTTTTATTTACTTTAAGACCGAGCGCCTGCAATTTATTCAAAGCCTCTTCTTGAGATGCGATTTTTGGAAAAATCATGTTCGCGCCAATTTCGTAAAAAAACGCTTCAAGCTCACGATCTGCCGCAACTTTTGGATCCAGCTGGCGAATGGCTCCCGCAGCCGCATTTCTTGGATTTGCAAACGGCTCAAGACCTGCCGCAACCTGTTCCTTATTTGTTTTTTCAAAAGCCTTTTTTGAAATATAAACCTCACCGGAAACTTCAATATCAATCGGCTCATTTAGTTCCATTGGCACACTTTCAATCGTCTTAACCGTGTGCGTCACGTCCTCGCCTTTTTCGCCATCACCACGCGTAATCGCCTGAATAAATTTTCCTTTTTTATAATGCAAAGTGATGTTCAAGCCATCGATCTTCAATTCGCAAACAAAATTAATTTCCTGATCCGGTACAAGTTTTTGAATTCGCTCAGTCCAATCAATCAATTCTTGACCGGAAAATACATCCTGTAAACTTTTTTTCGGAGAAATGTGTTTGATTTTTTCAAACTTGCCGGATAAAACGCTCCCCACTCTTTGCGTTGGCGAATCCGAGGTAACGAATTCCGGAAATTCGGCCTCAAGCGCGCGGAGCTCTTTCTTAAGCGAATCTCGAACGTCTTCGGAAACCGGACTTTCATCCAGCACGAAATACTGATAATTAAGCTCTTTTATCTTTTCTTTTAATTTCTCAATTCTGATACGTGCCGACTCTTTATCCAATTGAAAATAATTTAATTTCTGCTATATTATATATAACAAATATGGCTGATACAAACACACAACAAGCCTCTCAGCAATCCAACGGAGCCGTAAGCATCATAAGAGACGGAAAAATGCTTATTCAAGGCATGCGTGGACGATTTTTTATAAAAGCGGATCAAAAGAAAATTGATGAGGTTGTCGCAAAATACAGCATTCCGACATCCGTTACTTCAAAATATCCGGATTTGATCGCTCTCGCAATTCAAACCGAATCCATGGACGATTCTGAACGCGAATATTGGTATCAAATTATGCCTGTCATGACGGATGACCAGATTGTGAAACTCCGAAATATTCTTGTTAATGAAAAAGAACAGCTTACAAAGCTCGACGAAGAATATAATGCCGACCTTAAAGGTCTAAACGATAAGCACATGCTTGAATGGCAGGATTTTGAGCGCAAACAGCAAAGAGAGAAAGCGGCGGAAGCCGAAAAAGCAACCGAAGAAACCGAAGCCGAGCATGAAAAAAAGCTGCTCGAAGAACTGGATAAGCTACAGAATTCTTAAATTTCTACTGAAGTCAGCTTAGCCTTAACGATAAGCCTTCTAAGGTCTGTTCCAACAGGCGTACAAGTTATAAGCGTCAAAATATCGTCTTTAGTTTGTTGAAGTGGGCCGATATCTTTTGGCGAAACATTATCTATTTCAAAAACCGTATAAATGTATTTTTTTTGATTATAAAAAATCACTATCTTGTCTTCATTTTTAACCTCACTCAAAATTGCGAAAACATCTTTAAATCTTCCCGGTTGCCATGGAAAATAAGAACTATGACCGGTAATGACTATGTTGCCGTGCTCGCCTGGTTTTGAAGTTCCTGGGTAATTGATCACACCGTCCTCAAGCCCCTTTTGGATATCCGCCTCAAGTGCTTTAAAATCTTTTTTGATTAATTTTTCGTCACTGATTTGAACGACTGGAATGTTTTTGTTTATGCTTGGAATAATAATTCTTGTGTCCGGCGGGGCAACAGCAATCGAAAGTGCAGGAATATTCTTTTTTTCTTCCGCAGACGTTGCGCCAACTTTTAAAAGCGTTTGCTTAACAGGTTTTTTTGGCGAAATAAATTCCTGCATTGTGTTCGCCTGAGATATGTTCGCGACTTGATTATATTTCGTTTCAAAAATCTTCGCATATGCGGACCAGTTTAAAGCCAAGAAAAGAACTCCGAAAATCGCAGCAGAAAGAGTCAACTGCTTTGTTATCTCAAAGCCTTTTTTAAAGACAATACTTGAAAAAAATCCCTCACTGATTTGGAAATTTTGCGCTTTTTCTTTTTGCGATATTTTTTCCGCATCAAATTGCTTTGCTTCAATCGGACCAAGCGCCAAAACGCTCTCTTTCTTGAGCTTCTCTTTAGCGGACACAGAGGTCTCTTTAACGTAAAATATTTCTATTCCACCTTTTTCGTTAAGTGGCTTTAAAAACGTGAAAACGTCTTTGCTCTTCGGACCACCGAAAATTTTTCTTTCGATTTTGTATATCTCGTCGCTCATTTTTTTGGTTTTGATTTTTGAGTTTTGCCTTTTGAGTTATCATAATATTATACACTAATTTTGGCTTACAGACAATACTTAAGACTCATTTTGTCCTTTATACCACTTGACGTACTTGGAACATTTGTCCTATATAATAACCCCGCCGCCTAAAACTGTGTTTTTGTCGTAAAATACGGCGGATTGGCCTTTTGTCACAGCTCTGACTGGTTTTTTAAAAACCACCTCAGCCAACCTGCCTTTTAAGCTTAATTTTGCGGGAACGAACTTGCTCCCATATCTTATTTTAGTCTTGATATTGCGCGTTTTTGGCAATTTTCCTGAAATAAAACTTATATTCTTTATTTTGATCTTTTTGGAAAACAAATGCTTTTCATCGCCAACTAAGATCGTATTTGATTTTTTATCGATATCAATAACGTAAATTGGTTTTTTTTGACCGCTGACAATGTTTTTTCGCTGTCCGATTGTGTAAAGTGCAATTCCGTCGTGCGTGCCAAGAACCTTGCCTTTCATATCTTTAATTGGGCCGGATTTAAGCTGGCCTTTACTTAAATACCTCTTTAAGAAGTCCGTATATTTTTTATCAGGGAAAAAGCACAAATTTTGACTTTCCTTTTTCGATACAGATTCTTTAATCCCAAATTTTCGCGCCATTTCTTTAACTTGCGATTTTTTCAGATTAGCAAGCGGAAACATAGCATGCTTTAACTTTTCTTGTGTAAGCGTATATAAAAAATATGTTTGATCTTTTTCTTTATCTTTTGGCGTTTTGAGACTATAAATTCCGTTTTTAATTGCGATTTTTGCGTAATGACCGGTTGCAACAAAATCCGCTCCCAAACTTTTTGCAATTTTTAAAAGCTCGCCGAATTTTATATTTCGATTACATTCAACGCATGGATTTGGCGTTCT
>JBAYGM010000091.1:0-5047 GCA_041666705.1 Candidatus Altimarinota bacterium
CATAAAACTGCTCCTGAATATCTCGAAGAAGAAAATTATTTTTTTAAGTTATCAAAATATTCGGATGAAATTCGAAAATTGATTGAAAAAGATAAATTAAAAATTGTGCCTGAAGCTCGTAAGAATGAAATGTTGAATATAATTGGCAAAGAAGGCCTTCCTGATGTTAGTTTTTCGCGACCAAAAAAGAATTTGCCTTGGGGGATTTCGGTTCCGGATGACGCTGATCACGTTATGTATGTTTGGTGTGATGCGCTTTCAAATTATATTACTGCACTTGATTTTGAAAACGATGGTGCGAATTTTAAGAAATTTTGGCCTGCAGATGTGCATATTATTGGGAAGGATATCCTTCGATTTCATGCCGGAGTTTGGATTGGCATGCTTCTCTCCGCAGGATTAAAAGTTCCAAAAAATATTTACGTTCATGGTTTTGTGACTTCAGATGGGCAAAAAATGAGCAAATCACTTGGAAACGTCGTTGATCCTTTTGCAATTATTGAGAAATACGGCATTGATCCGGTTCGTTATTATTTAAGCCGTGAAATCCCGACAACTGACGACGGTGATTTTTCACTTACGCGTTTTGAGCTTTTGTATAACACGGAATTGGCTAATAATTTTGGGAATTTCGTGAATCGTGTTTGTTCAATGACGGAAAAATATTTTGATTCGAAGATCCCGAAATCAAATAAGGCATCTGATAAAGATGCAAAAACCGTGGAATGCAAAAAAGCTATTCAAGAAGCGCGCGAAAATTTTGATAAAAATATAGAGAAATTTGATCTTAAATCCGCTGTTGAAGGCGTTATGCTGCTTTCTGATTTTGGGAATAGATATGTTGAAGAAATGAAGCCTTGGGCGCTTGCAAAAGAGAATTCGGAAATTTTGCCAAGCGTGGTCTTTAATATGGTTGAAATTTTGCGAGGTACGGCTGATATGCTTGTTCCGTTTTTGCCTGATACATCAAAAAAAGTGCTTGATGCGATTTCCGGAGATATTATCAAAAAGCCTGACGTTTTATTTCCGAGGTTGGTTTAAGTTGTCGTTTTAGCTTGCAGGTGTATTTAATCCCGTACCCGTTGCTGTGAAGAAAAATGTGATCATCATTCTTACTACAAAGAACGATGTTAATATTGCAAATAGGCCTACTATTGCCCATGTGAGTTCTTTTTTTGCGGCTTCCAATTTTGAGCTTTCGCCCATTGCCATTGTATAGCTGACGCCCGCGTGTGCAACGAGTGCGACCGCTAGAGGAGCGGCGACATATATGAGTCCGTTTGAAACTTTTTGGAGAATGTAGTTTATACCTGTTTCACCCGTGATCGTTGATTCATTTTTATCGTTTACTTTTAAAAGTTCTTTCATTGGAATGCTGATGTCTTTAGTGTATTCATTTGGGATTCCAACTGCCGCTTTTGCGATAGGCGTCATTGCGACAGGTAGAAAAATTGCCGTTAATAAGACAAAAACCGGTAAAAGCGCGACTAATTTTTTAAATGTATTTTTCATTTTTGTTTTAAAACGGTTTGAGTTTTGTGATGCCAATTATGATGCCATATGCGGCCGCTATGATTATAACTCCAACAACAGTGTACATCATTATATTTACAGCTTTCTTTGTCATTTCTTCATTGCCTTGAGCCGTGACATACATGACTCCTGCAGCAAAGAATCCAACCACAACAAGAATTGTCGCGAGTCCCATAATGAATTTCGTTGCTGAAGCGTAGAACGTTGCTGTTGATGCTTTTTCAGCATCTTGGTTTTCTACTTTTCCTTGTGGTAATGCGTTTAAATAATTTGTATTATTACTTGCTCCTTCAACTTCAGTATCAGTTACGGGTTTTAACAAATCCCAACTCCCAGTTGCCGCGTATACGAATGCAATAGGAGACAGAAGTCCGATTACATTTAATGTTAGCAAGATTGTTATTAGTATTTTTTTCATATTATTTTGTAAAATCTATACTTGATATGATGGATACGATTGTATATGCGAAAATGGCTATTACAAGGCCTATCAGTGACCATTGAATTTGTTTTCTTGCGTTTGTTACCGCTTCAGTTTCTCCATATGCTGTCATAAACCTGATGCCACCGATGATTGTGAAAAGGAATGCACATATTCCTGCAAATCCAATAAGCATTTTTGTGACTTTTGGAACAAATGTTTCTACTGCGTATTTGCCACCCTTGTCTTCATTATTTTGTTGTGCTTTTACCTCTTGGCCTGGCAATGTTGTTGGTTTTGGTATAAATAAGCCATCTTGGGCATATGCAACTGGCGCAAGCGAATATTGTAATGGTACTATTACTCCAAACATTATTAGAGCCAAGTTTATTGCGATAATTATTTTGAATAGTTTTTTCATTTTATCTCGTGAAAAAGTTAGGGTTGATCATGTATAAAATTACGGCTGATAAGAACAAAACCGCGAGCGCCATTAAAGATTGTGTGATTCTTTTTCTTGCAGCTTCTACGCCTGTTGTGTCGCCCCCGGAAGCCGTTATTTGGATTCCGCTGACGATCATAATAAGCACGCAAACGATTCCTGCCATTGTTGCTGCCCATCTATAAATCATGCCGACGTAGGTTTGGATTAAACTGACGCCGCCTTGTCCGAGTAGAACTGTAACTTTTTGGCATTTATACTCATTTCCGGGGCATTTTTTGACTAAAGCTGAAAAATCTTTATCAACCTTTAATGTTAATTTATCTTTGCCCATTTCTTCTTTGCAGCTTTTTGTTATTGTGGCTCTGTAGCATATTCTTACGTTTCCATCATTATTTGGGCTATCGGCTTTACCAAATCCTTCTTCCATTACACTAACTGAATTATGTTTTCTTTCGTCGTCTTGTACGCATAAAGTGCCTTGTGCATATACGCTTTCTAGTGTTATTTCCGAGCAGAGGCCTTCCGCATGTGTTACTGCCGGAAGAGTCATCCCTGTCATTATTATTGCTATCAAAATGTATGTAATTATTTTTTTCATATTTATTTAAAAAAGCCTTGTACGAGTGTGGCGATTATATATGACATAAATGCGAATACTACGCCTACGATCGCATATGTGAATATTTTTTTACCTTTATCGATTTGAGTTTGTTCTCCGTGTGAAGTGACGAGCCAAAGTCCGGATAGAATAAGCGTTCCGACCGCAAGTGAGCCGATTGTTTTTGTTAAAAGGTCGATTGCTTTGAAGATAACGGCTACGACTGGATTTGCGGTTTGATTGGCTGTATGTGGATTAAATAGATAATCTTGTTGTTGGCCTTCTGCTCTTAAAATTCCTACATTAAATTTTTCATCCGCCGCCGCATGGCTAAGCGTTGGAGTAATTAACCCCATTAGAGCGATTCCGAGCAAGAGTGTTATAAGAAGTTTTTTCATTTTTATGCCTCAAATTCAGGCGGAATGTTTGCGATTGCGTCTTCTTCCGTGATGATTCCGGCTTGAAGAAGATCTAAAACCGCTTTTTTCATGGTTTGCATGCCATCATTCATGCCTGTTTCAAGCATGGAAATGATTTGATGCGTTTGACCTTTTCTGATTAAGTTTGAAATTCCATTATTAACGAACATGATTTCAAGCGCTGCAACTCTGCCTTTCTTGTCTTTTGTTTTAATAAGTGATTGCCAAATAACCGCTTTAAGAGCTTCCGAAAGCATGCTTCTGATTTGGTTTTGCTGATCTGAAGGGAAAACGTCAATAATTCTATCAACGGATTTTGCGGCTCCACTTGTGTGAAGAGTCGCAATAACCAAGTGACCTGTTTCTGCGGCTGTAAGCGCCATTTGGATTGTTTCAAGATTGCGCATTTCACCGATCATAATAACATCGGCATTTTCACGCATGGCGGCCTTTAAGGCTTTTGCGAAGCTATGTGTATGAGTTCCGATTTCACGTTGATCTATAATTGATTTTTTATTTTCAAAAATGAATTCAATCGGATCTTCAACTGTTAAAATGTGTTTTGAATGTTTTTCGTTAAATTCGTTTATAACTGCGGCCATTGTTGTTGATTTACCTGAGCCGGCCGGGCCTGTGACAATTACGAGACCATTTTTATAATTGAGAATTTTTTTGAGTTGCTGAGGGTGTCCGAGTTCGTCAAGACTGTAAACTGTTGAGGAAATAACGCGGAATACAGCTGCAATTCCGTTTTTCTGTACAAAAACGTTTGCTCTGAATCTGGCTATATCTTCAATATCAAGCGCAAAATCTATGTCGAGCGTTTTGGCAAAAGTTTGTTTTTGCTCATCAGTCATGATTTCAAGCAGATAAGATTCAGCCATTTTTTTTGTAATAATCGCGTGTTCTTCGATTGCGACAAGATCGCCATTAATACGTAAAATTGGCTTACATCCACTCGTTATAAAGACGTCTGAAGCTTTGTATTGAACTGCAGTCCTGAATATTTTATCAAGCTGTGTTGCCATATTTTTATTTTTGTTTTTCTAAGTTATCTCAATATTATATCACAAAAGGTGAATGGAAGCAAGAGGGGAATGTGGAGAAATTTATAGGTATATTTACCGATTCGATTTGAGCTTTATTTTATGTGTAGTATTTTGAAACCCATTTATCCACTTTAAGCCATTTTTCACTGGTTTTGTCCGCCTCAAGCTTTATTTTCCAGTTTTCAGGTGATTGGCTTTCGTTTTCAATCATACCTGCGTGAGCGAGGCGTTCATGCGCTTTGCAAAGAGGAATGAGTGAGTCAGGATCATGCGTTTTTGTGAGTGCGAATCTCCATGTGTGGTGCAAATATTTATATTCTTTTGTGCAACCGGGAAATGCGCATGTGTTGTTTGTTTTTGCGAGTACGTATTTTTCTATTTTTGCTGGAACATATCTTTTTGCATTTTCTTGTGGAATTGGCTTTTTGGCTTCGAGTTGCGCTTGATAGGCTTTCAGAAGTTTTTGCATAAGCTCGTTCCAGTTTCCTTGGCCTTTGAGCTTTTGAAGTTGATCTGCAGTTTTCGGATCTAGCTCCATTTTTAATTCAGAAAATAGATTTTGCGAATGTCCATTTTCCGGAC
>JBAYGM010000092.1:0-4958 GCA_041666705.1 Candidatus Altimarinota bacterium
TGTATTTTTATTTTTGTTTATTCACACATTACTCCAAAACTTCTTTCCCTTTACTCCTTCTAAATTCTTGCGCCCTAGTGACAAAGTCCTGCATTTCATCTCTCCTCTTCTGAGACAACGAACCCAATAAAACCTTAGCCTGTTCCCAGCTTGACTCTGCGGCATAAACGTCATCAGACAAAGCATATCTTGTTAATAAACCCCTTGTTCTATAATTTTTAAGCTCTAAAGACATTGATGCAAACGCACCCATGTCTATACGTTGCACGTATAAAAGCAACTTTTCAGCAAGCTGCAAAGAATCAGGATCTAAATCACCACCATCAGCAAACAAAACACCGTTAAAAACGCTAGCATAATATGAAGCATCACGACCAACGGGAACACTAGCCAATGGCATAGCGTCATATAAACCTAAAATATAACTTCTGCCTTCCGGTGTTTTCAATTCTCTTTCACACATACCATACACATGGACGCGATTCAAAGTTCGTTGCAGCGGCGTAAAACAAACTTTTTTATAATGAGTTTCAATAACATCTTCAAACTTCTTCAGAGTATCCATGTCTTCTCCGGCTTCAATCAATCTTTGCTTTAATCTATCTAAAGCATTGCCTTCTTTTAAATCATCAGCACCATCACCTGGTTTATTCATAATTTTTGTTGTTATTTTTATACCTATTATATTATACACTAAATCATGCATACAGTCAATATACATAGGTAAAATCCGCACGTTACAAAAAATCATTTGACAGCGCGAAAATTATGAATATAATTAGTAGCGCCATCAATCCTTAGAAGAGTTGCGAAAAAAAATGGCATACAACTTAGCAACTTATTTTTTTCATATGCCTAAAAAAACAACAAAAAAGCCTGTACAAAAGGCTTCTAAAAAGGTGACCCCTAAAAAAGTCGCCCCAAAGTCTTCAAAATCTGCAAAATCCTCAAAGAAAATTGAGCCAAAGCAAAAAAAGCTCGATTATGAATTGGTCAGATCCTCTACTCTCAAAACCGGAATCGAACCTCTGAAAGAAAGCAGCCACAGAGAGTATTTTTCGCCTAGATTTGATCAAAATATCGTTATTCCAAATTTGATCGAAGTTCAGCTTGATTCTTATAAATGGTTTATTAATGAAGGAATCAAAGAACTTTTGGACGAAATCAATCCAATTACGGATTTCTCGGCCAAAAAACTCGAATTACGCTTTATTGATCACAGCGTTGCCGCACCAAAATATGATGCGGAAACGGCAAAGTCAAAAAACATTACATACGAAGCACCTTTAAAAGTACACGTGCAACTTATTAATAAGGAAACCGGTGAAATCAAGGAACAGGACGTTTTCCTTGGATCAATACCTTTAATGACAAACAAAGGCACATTCATTGTTAACGGTATTGAAAGAATCGTAGTAAGCCAACTCGTCAGATCTCCTGGCGTTGTCTTCCAAAAAAATCCTGCACTTCCAAAATATTCAATCGCAAAAATTATTCCAAAACGTGGCGCATGGCTTGAAATTGAAACAGACAAAAAAGGAGTTATGTCGGTAAAAATCGATAGAAAAAGAAAGATCCCGATCACTTCCCTGCTCCGAATTATGGGTTATGAATCAGATAAAGCAATACTTGAAGCTTTCGCAGACGTAACGGATCCTTCAAATCCGGATTACATCTTGTTAACGCTTGAAAAAGATCCTGCAAAAACAATGGATGAAGCATATCAACAAATATATAAGAAGCTTCGCCCTGGTGATCTCGCGACTCCTGAAAACGCAAAATCGCTCATCCAGTCAATGTTTTTTGATTACAAAAAATATGACATGGGCCCTGTCGCAAGATACAAATTAAATAAAAGATTTGGTATGGACATCAAAAACGTGAAAGAAAATCACGTTTTCCAGCCAAAAGACATGGTTGAAATTTTGAAACACTTAATTAAAGCAAATAACGGTTTGATTGGACCGGATGATATTGATCACCTTTCAAACAGACGTATTCGCGCAGTTGGTGAACTTGTTCAAAACAAATTCAGAATTGGTCTTCTTCGCACGGAAAGAATCGCAAAAGACCGCATGAGCGTCATGGATTCCGAAACAGTCACACCTACGCAGCTTGTTAACTCAAGACCTGTCACAGCGGCTCTTCGTGAATTCTTCGCAAGCTCACAGTTATCACAATTCATGGATCAAATTAATCCACTTGCGGAACTCGCACACAAACGCAGACTTTCAGCAATGGGCCCGGGTGGTCTTTCACGTGAACGTGCATCCTTTGATGTTCGTGATGTGCACACATCTCACTATGGTAGAATCTGCCCAATCTCCACTCCGGAAGGACCAAACATTGGTCTTGTTGTACACCTTGGAACATACGCACGCGTCAACAAATACGGTTTTATTGAAACTCCTTTTAGAACTGTTGCTCACACAGCTCCGAATAAACCAAAAAGTTTGATTGGAAGAACGGCCGCAGAAACAGTAACTCCACCAAAAGGAAAAAATCCAATTTTCTCAGCAGGTGAAGTTATTACAGAAGCAGCGGCAAATACATTATCAAAATACGCAAACGAAATTAAAGAAGTCGCAGTTCGCGCATATGTTACAGACGACGCGGATTATTATGATGCAGACGAAGAACGCGAACTTATTATTGCGCAAGCAAACTCCCCTTTAAATGAAATGAAAGAATTTACGGTAACACGTGTTTCAGCACGCAAAAGCGGAGATCCATTATTGGCTCACATTAATGATGTTACGCATATTGACGTTTCATCAAAACAAATTATTTCCGAAACAACAGCTCTTATTCCGTTCTTGGAACACGATGATAATACAAGAGCATCCATGGGTTCGAACATGCAACGCCAAGCTGTTTCTCTTATCTGCCCTGAAGCTCCTGTTGTTGGAACCGGTATGGAAGAAGTTGTCGGAAGATCATCCGGACAAGTCATTTTTGCTGAAGAATCCGGAACGGTTTTATATGCTGATGCAAATGAAATCGTTGTACTTTATGACAATGGTCGCAAAGTAAAATACGAAATTAATGTTTATGAAAGATCAAACCAAGCCACATGCTTACATCAAAGAACAACGACAGAAGCAGGAAAAAAGATTAAAAAAGGAGATGTATTAGCAGAAGGCGCATCAATTGAAGATGGAGAACTTGCGCTTGGACAAAATGTCTTAGTCGCATATCTCTCATGGGAAGGTTATAACTTTGAGGATGCGGTAATTATTTCTGAAAGACTTCTCAAAAAAGGAACATATGATTCGATTCACATCGAAACTTATACAATTGATGTTCGCGATACAAAACTTGGACCTGAAATAATCACTCGCGATATTCCAAACGTTGGCGAAGCTCATCTTAACGATCTCGACGAAGATGGTGTTATCAGAATTGGTGCCACTGTTTACGAAGGAGACATCTTAGTTGGTAAAATCACACCAAAGGGTGAAACCGAATTATCCGCAGAAGAAAGGCTCTTAAGAGCAATCTTCGGAGATAAAGCTCGCGATGTCAAAGATAGCTCACTTAGACTCCCGGGTGGAGAAAAAGGTAAAGTTATCGGTATTCAAATGTTCTCAAGAAAAGACGGCGACGAGCTTGCAAACGGAGTTAACAAACAAATTAGAGTCTCAGTTGCTCAAACAAGAAAAATCTCAATCGGTGACAAAGTCGCCGGACGCCATGGTAACAAGGGTGTCATCTCAATCATCGTTCCTGAAGAAGACATGCCATTCTTGGCAGACGGAACACCGGTTGATATCGTATTAAACCCACTTGGTGTCACATCCCGTATGAACATCGGACAAATTCTTGAAACACATCTTGGATGGGCCGCAAGAACTCTTGATATAAAAGTTGCAACACCTGCATTAAACGGAGTAAGCCATGAAACAATTTCCAACTTATTAAAAAAAGCAGGCTTACCTGAAGATGGTAAAACAGACTTATATGATGGAAAAAGTGGAGATAAATTCGATCATCCGGTCACAGTTGGTATTTCATACATACTTAAACTTAGCCATTTGATTGAAGATAAAATCCATGCAAGATCAATCGGGCCGTACTCTCTCGTTACACAACAGCCTCTTGGAGGAAAAGCTCAACATGGTGGACAGAGATTCGGAGAAATGGAAGTTTGGGCACTCGAAGCTTATGGCGCCGCACACATGTTGCAAGAACTTTTGACAATCAAATCAGATGATGTTTTCGGAAGATCAAAAGCTTACGAATCCATTATCAAGGGTGAATTGATCAAAAAGCCACGCACACCGGAAGGATTCAACGTTCTTATCAAAGAACTTCAAAGTTTATGCCTTGATGTAACTCTCCTTCAAACAAAAACACCGGAAGAAGATCAACGTGATGAAGAAGAATACACATTAAGCGAAGAAACAGCCGCAATTGAAACAGCGGCAGGCGGAATCGGCCCTGAAGTAACAGAAAAACTCGAAGAACTTGAAGGCTCTGTAACTGCGGTTGGGTTACCAGAAGAAGTCATGTCAGAAGTCGAAGAAGAAGAAAAGTAATAACAACCTATGCGGAATATAAATAAGGTTATATTAATAGGCAATGTTGTCAGAGATCCTGAGGTCAAAACAACACAAAACGGCCAAGCGATAACGACATTTGAAATCGCGACAAACAGAGAATGGATGACAAAAGATGGTCGCAAATCAAAATCAGTAGAATTTCATCACATTATCGCCTGGGCACACTTAGCCGAAATATGCCAAAAATATTTATACAAAGGAAAACTGATCTACGTTGAAGGATACCTGAAAACTCGAAACTGGGAGGACGAAAACAAGATCAAAAAATTCCGCACAGAAATCGTTATATCAGACATGATCATGCTAGATAAAAATCATGAAGGAAACACAGGAAATGAAGAAATTGAAATGGCAACAAGCGCAGAATCAACAGATCAACCAGCCGAAATTTAAAAA
>JBAYGM010000093.1:0-4904 GCA_041666705.1 Candidatus Altimarinota bacterium
AAAGCTTCTTCATCGAGTGTAACTGAACCCAATGAGTTCGAACCATCAACGATACCAAATGTGGCACCTGATAATGGGAATACTGCGTCAACTGTTGCTGCTGTTGATGTAACATCTGTAGCTGCAACTAAGCCGAAGGAAACAGTTGTGGCTGTTGCTCCTGCTGTTGAGCTAAGATTGATTTTTACTGTGACTGTTTCTGTTGTACCACCTTTAACAGTGATAGGTTCTGCAGCAAACGTTAAGTTTGCTTGACCTTCTGCTGATAAAGTTGAGATAACGTTACCATGTCTTTTTCCGGCTGAATCCCAGACACTGATGCCTGAGACGTTGCTATTTGCAACATATCCGCCTTTTGTAAGCAAAAGACCTTTGACAACGACATCTGTTCCAGCTGGTGCTGTGAAGTCGAATGCAGCAACATTATTGTATGCTGATCCATCTGGAAGGTTTGTTGGGGCTGGTGAAGCAGCTGATAAAGCTACTGTCAATGAACCAACTCCTGTAACTGGAGGAACTACTCCTCCTCTTGCAACTGGTGATTGTGCTAAGACAATCATTTTCGCAACCTGTGCTCTCTGGAGTAAGCCAGCTGGGTCAAAAAGACCTGCTGAAATACCGTCGACAACTGACCAGTTGTAGCATGTTTCAACAACTCCGTAGAACCAATCTCCAGATTTAACATCTGTGAAATGAGGTCCACCGGTTGTTACTTGCTTGAGCTCTAATGCACCAACCAAGACTTTGGAAGCTTCAGCACGGTTTAATGTGCCTTCTGGGCGATAGAGGCCTGTGCCGCCATCTCCATTGACGAAGCCGTGAGCTTTGGCTGTTTCAATATATTTATAGAATGCATGTGTCGTTGGAACATCTTTGAAAGATGCCGTTGCAGGATTCACGAGATCTTTGTCTGTGAAACCAGCTGCCAAGACAATGTATTTTGCCATTTCTGCGCGGCTGACCGCTACAGTTGGGCCGAATGTGCCTTTTGAACCGTCTACGATGCCATCCTCAACAAGCTGGTTCACATATGTGTAGAACCAATCGCCGCTATTCACATCTGTGAATGCTGCACTTGCTGTGGACACCACCACGAAGCTCAGAAGGATTGCAACTACGCTAAGACCAGCAACGGCCTTGCGAAGCATGCGCAAACCAACAGGGATATCCATGTAGAATAAGGTTAAAAAATAATAAATAAAGTAAGAACTTATATATAAAAAGTTTTGTCGGACAATCTAAAGCTCAGTGAGCTTTTTGACGTGTCCGATAAAACCATAGTTATAGCTTCTGTCAATCGTAACTTAAATAACTTTTCGTTTGTTTTGCCTAATTTTCAAGGTACTTCATTATAGTAGCCCTTCCTATATATAAAATAGGAAAGGGAGTTTTTGTGATTTGTAAGCCTAATTTTCGTTTTTTCTATGGTACTTCAACAGTTCGCAAATATTTTAGCCAAAGCTCATCTGTAAGTCAATAACAAGTGATCGGGGTCTGATCTCGTTTTACCTAATTTGGAAATGACTTCTGATGAATTTCGGCTTCACACCTAGAAACTACGAATGTAGTAAAATGTTTCACTAAATGGAGTGACAGGATTTGAGAATATGTTGTGAATGCATGATATCGGCGATATTTGCAAAAGTACGCATTGCTAAGACTTGAATATATTGCGATATAAAATGCCCCTTGTACCTCCACTCAAGCTCCGCTATAATGCGTTTTGCATTTAAAAATATGCCGCGTTCGTCTAGCGGTTAGGACATCACCTTCTCAAGGTGAGTACATGGGTTCGATTCCCGTACGCGGTACCAGCTACATGCGAGAAAAGCGGTTCGGAGCGCAGGAGGCGCGAATTTAGCGCTTCCGGAGCGCAGAAGAAAAAGTGCAGAAATTAGTCGAACGAAGTGAAGACTTATTTCAAACTTTTTCAGTTTTTCCCTTGTGCAACGAAATATTTAAATTATTACCACATTTCAGGTGGCGGAGTCGTGCTTAACATTTCTATAATCTGTACGCCAAAAGATGAACGAGCTTTTTCCAGCACAAGTTCCTCTCCATATTGCGAATCAGGAGTGACGTCTTGGACCTCTCTTATCCTATACCCCATCCCGCGTAAAAGATCGGCAAGCTTATCGCTTTTCATTCCTTCAACCATAACTTGAATTCCACCTCCTTTTCGTGGAACCCTTTCTGTGATCCTATAAGCCTTAGCTTTTCTTACTTTATCTAATGCGTCTTGAATTCTAATAGCCTGAGCGCTATGCTCCTTTCTTTCTTGATCATAAGGATCTTCTCCATCTCTTTCGATCACTAAAGTTGATCTATTTGCCATAATTTAATTTTTAAACTTTATTATATTATATCAAATAGATGCAAATTGTCAATTACAATGCTTACTTTGCGTAATTATAATAAGTTTGCAGTAAATATACATTTGTAATATACTATTAATGCTTTTACATTACTTTTTTAATTAAAATCGTATGACTTTATTACAAGTAAAAATAGATAATGATCTCAGTAAAGCCATAAAAGATAAGGCTGTTCTTTATGGCGTTCCGGCCAGCTCTCTTGTCAAAATTGTTCTTGTCAGGTCGTTTTTAACCAAAGAAGACTCCATTGATGAAGGAAATATATTTAATGCAAATCGCGACAATAAAGGCAAAGGTATTAATATTGATGACTTAATATCAGCTTTATAATAGGCAAAAATGACTGATAAAATAAATAAATTCATACAGTCCTTGGATGAAAAAACGAGATCTCGCTTAAAAGAGAAGCTTTTATTACTGCGAAAATCTCCTTTTCAACAAACTCAAGATGTTAAAAAATTAAAATGCAAAGGCGATTTTTACAGGTTACGTATGGGTAAAATACGAATTATTTATAAAATTATCGGTTGCGAAATTGAAATCATAGATATAGATTATCGAGGCAATGTTTATTAAAATTTGATTGATTATTTTTATGGCAAAAGACTTTTACGAAACGCTTGGAGTCCAAAAATCCGCTACAGAGCAGGAGATTAAGCGCGCGTACCGAAAAATGGCTATGAAATGGCATCCGGATAAACACAAGGGCGATAAAGGTGCTGAAGAGAAGTTTAAAGAGATAAATCAAGCTTATGAGGTCGTTTCTGACCCAAAAAAACGCCAAGCTTATGATCAATATGGAAGCATGCCCGGATATAACCCAAATGCGACCGGCGGAATGGGCGGTACTGGATTTGGAAGCGCTGATGGATTTTCGCAAGGCGGGTTTGGAGGTGGAGGGTTTGATTTCTCGGGATTTTCCGGAGAAGGATTTTCTGACATTTTTGAAACGTTTTTTGGTGGCGGAAACAGGCGCGGTAGATCAAAAAAAGGTCCAAGGCGCGGCAGTGACATTGAAGCAACAATCAGCATAACATTTGAAGAAGCGGCTTTTGGTACGGAAAAAGAGCTTGAAATAACCAAAATCGGCAAATGTGACACTTGTAATGGAAATGGAGCCGAACCGGGGACGCCAATAATGACTTGCGATGAATGTAATGGCACCGGTGAAGTTCGTACTGTTCGAAATACAATTCTTGGACAAATTGCGACTTCAAAAATGTGCGATAAATGCCAAGGTGAAGGCAAAACGCCAAAAGCGCCATGTAAAAAATGTAGTGGAGCCGGACGAGTGCGCGTCGTTGAGCATGTCAAGATCAGAATTCCGGCGGGCGTTGACAGTGGCACGACAATAAAGCTTTCTGAAAAAGGCGAAGCCGGCGTGAAAGGCGGAAGCTTTGGAGATCTTTATGTAACGATGCGCGTTTCGCAAAGTAAGAAATTCGCGCGCGAAGGATTTGATATAAATACGGAAAAAAAGATCGGCATCGCGCAGGCTGTTCTTGGAAGTGAAGTTGATGTTGAAACGCTTTATGGCTTAATTAAGCTTAAAATCCCTGCCGGAACACAAAGTGGAAAAGTTTTCAGACTTAAAGAGTACGGAGTGAAAAAATTAAATGAAAATGAACGTGGCGATCATTTCGTCACCGTTATCGTTGACGTTCCAAATAAGCTTTCAAAGCGCGAACGTGAGCTTTATAACGAGCTTGCAAAAGAATCCGGCGTGAAAGTTGGAGAAAAAGGATGGTTTTAATGCATACGATTACGCCATTGCTACGCGAACATTTGCAAAGTTCACACGATTGCAGTACTATTGATAAAGATTTACCCTCCTCATTATGAATATAGCTTTGTCATGGGATTTATTTATTGTCGCGTTCTTTGCGATAATAATCGCGTATAGCTTTATTATCGGGAAAAATAATACTGTAAAGATTATTCTTGGCACTTATGTTGCGGCTCTTTCCGCTGATGCGGCAGGCAATCTTTTTGGTATATACTTCAGCCATTCTGCGGCATTTTTAAAATTGATACATATGATGTCACCCGGTAGTGGGCCTGAAAGTTCCGCAGCCATGATTAAGCTGCTTTTGTTTGTAGTCGTCGTTATTGTTATGTCGGTTAGAGGCGGGTTCACGGTTAATTCCGATATCGGAAAATCTACAACGTCCAGACTTGTTATGACCGGGTTTTTTGGATTCTTGAGCGCAGGGTTAATCATTGGAACCGTTCTGATGTACGTTTCCGGATTAAGTTTTATTGCCGGAGCATCGACCGCGGAAAAAATCTCGATTACCTCATTCACAGGCCAATCCCCGCTTGTTCAGACTTTGATAAATTTCTATAATTATTGGTTCTTGTTACCGGCTTTGGCTTTGATTTTTGGAGGAATACTTGCAGGACGTGAAGGAGAATAGCTGCAAATGTCAAAATCTAAAATCCAAATGACAAATGAATGACAAATGTTTGGAATTTCAAACTTTAGGCTTGGAATTTATTTTGGATTTTGAGCTTTGGATTTTGAATTTG
>JBAYGM010000094.1:0-4868 GCA_041666705.1 Candidatus Altimarinota bacterium
AAGAAGTCGAACGTATGAAAGAATACGCACAAAACGTACTTAAAAATATTTTAAAGAAAAACAACATAACACTAGTCGGCAAAGAAGAAGAACAAAATAACATTGGCAAAGTTAAATATGAAGCCGACACGGAATTCTCATTTGCAAACGACCAGCCAAAAAATATCGTAGCCGCTTTAAAAGGCATGAAAAAAGGCGATATTTACAGCAAATTAGTTGACGCTTCTGACGATGAATATGCTGTAAATCAATCCGGACAATTAAGCAAAAAAGAAGGCGTTTATGCCATTAAATTAGTTGACGAACAAGAAACTGTTAGATTTGATAAACAAGTTTATGTAAGCCATATTTTGTTATCATACAAAGGCGCACAAAAAGCTGATGAAAAAGTAACGCGCACTCAAACCGATGCATTTCAAGCCGCAAAAGACGTACTTGCAAAAATAAAAGCCGGTGAAGATTTCAGCACACTAGCAAAAACATATTCAGATGATCCGGGTTCAAAAAATCAAGGCGGTGTCCTTCCAAGTCCTGTAAATAAAAGCGCACAATACGTTCAAGTATTCAAAGACGCTTCCCTCGCACTCAAAGCCGAAGGCGATATTTCAGAAATCACAAGCTCAGAATTTGGATATCACATTATTAAAGCTACAAAAATTGAAACAGACGTAAAAGAAAGACAAGTAAAACTTGAAAAAGTATTCTTTTCAACGGCTGCGGATATGTGGAGAACAACTGGCTTGGATGGCTCACAATTCACGCACGCAGACGTTAATTTCGACCAATTATATCAACCATACGTTTCAATCCAATTCAATGCGGAAGGCGCAAAATTGTTTGAAGAAATCACAGGAAGAAATGTTGAAAAACCACTCGCTATCTTCGTTGGTGGTGAATTCATTTCATCCCCAACTGTAAAAAACAAAATCTCCGGCGGGTCAGCACAAATTTCCGGAAGATTCACGGTTGAAGATGCAAATAATCTTGCTCGTGATCTTAACACAGGCGCAATTCCAGCTCCAGTTCTTCTTGTCGGACAACACACAATTGGCTCAACAATCGGCCAAGAAGCTCTTACAAAAAGCGTCAAAGCAGGTTTGCTTGGACTTTTAATAGTCGCAATTTTCATGGTTGTTTACTATAGACTCCCAGGTTTACTCGCAGTCGGTGCACTTTCACTTTATTCATTAATCCTCATTTTCTTAATTAAAAGTGAAATCAATTTAATTATCGCATTCTTAATTTCAGCAATTATATTTATAGCAGTTATATATAAATTGCTTAAAGCCAACGAGCCGGCCCTTGAAAAGATTTTAAGCTTCTTACTCGCATGTTTCTTATTATTCTTTGTAGCATTCTTACTCCGAACACCTGTTACATTAACTCTTGCAGGTGTAGCCGGTGTCATCCTTTCAATTGGTATGGCGGTTGATGCCAACATCCTCATATTTGAAAGAATGAAAGAAGAACTTAGGTCAGGAAAAACACTTGCAGCTGCGGTTGACGCAGGTTTTGATAGAGCATGGAGCTCAATCCGCGATTCCAACTACTCCTCTCTTCTAACATGCGCAATCTTGTTCTATCTTGGAAGCTCAATTGTTAAAGGATTCGCGTTCAACTTAGCTGCAGGTATCATCGTTTCCATGTTCACAGCAATCACAATTACAAAAACATTATTAAAAGCTTTCATAGGTACAAAATACGGCCAAAATTTGTGGTTATTCGGAATAAAACAAGGCGCAACGGAAAGACCTATAATCAAATTCATGTCCAGATCAAAATTCTTCTTAACCATATCTGTTTCATTGCTTGCACTTGGAATTATCGCCTCATTGGTATTCGGATTCAAAACAGGATTGGATTTCACGGGAGGCACACTTATGGAATTCAAATTCGTAAATAAAGAAAAGGTTGTAACAACAGAAACTCTTAGAACCGCTTTAACAGAAATTGGCACAGAATTGAATAAAGCCGTTCCAACTGCAACAAAAACAACAACCGTATCCCCTGCTGCGGATAAAACAACACAATCAACGGAACTTTCAACAACAGAAGAAAAACTCGATCTTGAAAATGCTCAAATCATTGCCTCCGGAGAAGACGGATTCATTGTCAAAACAAAATACATCAGCAATGAGACCCACGACAAAATCGTCACGGAATTAAAAACAAAACTCGATAAAAACATGGAAGAATTAAGATTCACGACAATAGGAGCTGTTGTCGGTGGATCAATGCAAAACAAAGCCATTTGGGCAGTCGTTGCAACATGTTTGATGATCATGCTTTATCTCGCATTCACATTCAGAAAAATTCCAAAACACGTCAATCCATGGAGATTCGGTATAGCCGCAGTTATCGCGCTTATGCACGATATCTGGATTACAATCGGAATATTTGTAATCATAGGTCATTTCACAAATTTTGAAATCGACGTCTTGTTTATCACGGCTCTTCTGACAATCCTCGGCTTCTCTGTCCACGATACAATCGTTGTCTTTGATAGATTGCGTGAACACTTAAGAATTGATGAAAAAGAAGACATTGAAACGATTGCAGATATATCAATGACACAAACACTAAGCAGATCCATAAACACATCACTCACGGCTGTTTTAACGCTCACGGCGATGCTTATTTTCGGAAGCTCATCGATCTTCTATTTTATTCTTACTCTCGACATAGGAATCATTGTCGGAACATATTCATCCATATTCATCGCAACTCCAATCGTTGTATATTGGACAAAATGGGCATTGAATAAAAAAGCGGCAAAATAACCGCAATCACAACTCAAAAAACAAAGGGCATCTGAAAAAGGTGCCCTTTTTAAATCCTAAATTCAAAATAATGCACACTTCGCTCTATTACGTGCGCGTGGTGCACCCGGCGGGATTTGAACCTGCGACACCTAGTTTCGAAGACTAGTGCTCTATCCAGCTGAGCTACGGGTGCATAAAGATAATATACAATGACAAAATCCAAAGAACAAATTGTTCCAAATAAGAATACGGTTGAATATTCGCCGTATTGCCTATAAAATCATTATTGCATCTCAAGATACATTTGGTGACGTACCCAAGTGGCCTAAGGGGGCAGTTTGCAAAACTGTTATTCGTGGGTTCGAATCCCACCGTCACCTCCAATTAAATACGAGAAAAGCGATCCAAAGCGTAAAGTATGCGTATTTAACGTATGTCATTGAATTTCCATTAATTTCTGGTAAAATTCATCTCCAATAAACACATTTATGGGAGACGCAGCGGAAAATCTTTTTATAGACGCCATTTTTGACCCGTATTTAGGAGCAGAAATACCTGCCGCATATCCAGAGATAGAAGGCATTGAAGCTCAAATGAGAAATACGGTTTTTGAATTGCTTAAAGGAATGGGAATAAATAAAAATAAAGAACAATTAACCGAAAACGCAATTTCGATATTTCGTGTACTTTATACCCACATACCACTAGATCAAGTTCTTTTTCAAATGTTTGAAATAGCAAGAAGCCTAATTGCAAAAGTTTTAATAATACCAATAAAAGAACCTGAAAAAACAAGAGCAGAAACGAAAAACACAAATACAACAAGGAGGATAAATAAAAAAGAATACTTTAAATGGGTTGATGAAATAACGCATTATACAACATTAGCATATCTAATTTTATACGTAATAAAATCAAAACGAAGTGGGTTAACAAGAGATGAAATCGAAACAGCAATAAAAAAACCATCGAGCGAGATCCGCGACTTACCAGGCTATAGCCTGTCATCAAAAACGGTAATAAATAATAATGGCCGCAAAAACATGGCAAAACAAGATCCAACATTACAAAGAGCATTAGATTGGCTTATAAGAACAACAAAAAATGAAAAATTTATAATTTTTGAAGAAAATGGAATATATAAAATACGTAAAAACAAAGACTACGTAATTGAAGATGATATTGAAGAAAATGAAGATACTCCATCTAATAAAATAGATGACACAGTAAACGCAAATCAAATAGAAGGGGAAATCGCAACAACAAGCGCAAGAAGCAATAGAGCAGTGCGAAAAAGCGCAACAACTGACGACGATTCAGAATGCGAATTACCTGAATATTCAGAGCAAAACAATTTGGTAAGTATATATCTACGGCAAATAGGAAGGATGAAATTAAAATTATTAACGCGCGACGATGAATTCGAGCTTGGAACAACAATACAAGCCGGGATACATATAACAGACGAAGAAGCCAAAGAAGTCCTTGAAAAAAAACAATTGAAAATGGCTGCAAAAGCGGCTGTAAATAAAATGGTCAAACACAATTTAAAGCTCGTTGTAAGTGTTGCAAAAAAATTCATAAACCGTGGACTTCCATTCTTGGATTTAATACAAGAAGGGAACCTCGTACTTGCACATGCCGCTGAAAAATTTGATCCAACGAAAGGTTTTAAATTCTCAACATATGCCACGTGGTGGATAAAACAAGCACTAACAAGGGCAATTGAAGAACAATCCAATATGATACACCATCCAATAGGCTTAATTGAATTATCGAATTTAATAAATAAATACAGAAAAATTTTCCAGACATCAAACGGAAGAGAGCCTACCACGAAAGAACTTATAGAACTAATTAAACGTGAAAAAAACATATCGTTATCAGAAAAAAAAGTTATAAAAATCCAATTAATGCTTATGGGCCAAATATCTTTAGATACGCCGATTGGAGACGACAAAGATTCTTCGAATGCAACGACTTTTGGTGATAACATTGGAAAATATGATCAAGGATTCGATAGATTAGAAAACGAAGAAGAGAGAAGTGACATTCTCGATGGAGTAATGGAATTGATGGAAACTTCAGATATATTTGAATCAAAAA
>JBAYGM010000095.1:0-4837 GCA_041666705.1 Candidatus Altimarinota bacterium
AAAAATAATTATTTAAAACAATTAGTAAAAAGTCTGCTGAAAATTAAAAAACCAAAAGAGATGGAGAAATTTTTGAAAGGGCTTTTAACGGCCCAGGAGCTGAAATCTGTGCCTGTCAGGATCGAAATTGTGCGGCTGCTAAAGGCTGGTGTTCCGCAAAGAGAAATTGTTAAGAAACTTAAAGTTGGAGTGGCGACTGTCACAAGGGGATCGCGAGAATTAAAACTTAAAAGATTTAAAAATGTTTAAAATGAATAAAATTTGGCGAAAAAAATTTAAATATTGGCGGGTGTAAACCTTATTATTTTATTTGTTTATATACCGCCGAAAAATGGCGGTTTTTTTATAAAATTTTAATCAATTTAACCAACTAAAACATGAAAAAATATGATATTCAGCCGGATAAAAAAGGATTTTTTGGAAGTTATGGCGGAATCATTCTTCCAGATCAGTTAAGGCCTGTTTTTGAAGAAATTGCAGACTTTTATCTAAGAATTCGAGATACAAAAGAATTCAAAGATGAGATAAATTATTATCGCAAAAATTATATTGGCAGGCCGAGTCCGATTTATTTTGCGGAAAAACTCAGTAAAAAATACGGCGGTGCGAAAATTTATCTTAAGCGTGAAGATTTGGACCACACCGGTGCGCATAAAATAAATCACACGATAGGGGAGGCTTTGGTTGCTAAAAAAATGGGCAAAACAAAGCTTATGGCGGAAACCGGAGCAGGTCAACACGGTGTTGCACTAGCCACTGCGGCAGCTATGGTTGGACTCCCGTGTGAAATTTATATGGGCGAGATTGATGTTGCAAAACAGGCCCCAAATGTTACGCGCATGAAAATCCTTGGCGCAAAGGTTATACCCGTTTCACAAGGCACAAAAACGCTTAAAGACGCTGTTGATGCTACTATTGCGGAGTTTGTTAAAGATCCGAAAAATTTCTTTTTCGCGATTGGATCCGCTGTTGGACCGCATCCTTTTCCGATGATGGTGCGAGATTTTCAAAGAATTGTCGGAGAAGAGGCGCGTGAACAGTTTTTGGAAATGACTGGGAAATTACCTGATAATCTTGTTGCTTGTGTTGGAGGAGGAAGTAATGCAATTGGCTTGTTTTCAGCGTTCCTTGAAGATGAAGATGTGAAAATTTATGGCGTTGAACCGAGTGGAAAAGGGCTTCAGCCTGGCAATCATGCGGCAACTTTGACTTTGGGAGAACCGGGAAATATTCATGGAATGCATACGTACCTATTGCAGGATAAAGACGGTAATCCTGAGCCGGTTTATTCGATTGCTTCGGGCTTGGATTATCCCGGAGTTGGGCCACAACACAGCTTTTTGAAAGATATAAAACGCGTCGAATATAAACTTGCGAGCGACAAAGAATGTCTTGATTCTTTCATGGAATTATCTCAACTGGAAGGCATTATTCCGGCCTTGGAAAGTGCGCATGCGATTGCATATGCTTGCAAACTCGCGGCTGAACTTAGCCCTGATCAAACGATTTTGGTGAATTTGTCGGGTCGCGGAGATAAAGACATTGATTATGTTGTTGAGAGCCTGCATATTTGATAGAATTCCGACGCAATAACAACTAATAAAATAATTTATGATAAAAAAAGTTTTGAAAAATACGCCAAAGCTGAAATCCGGGCTTGCACAGATGCTTAAGGGTGGCGTGATCATGGATGTCACTAATGCAAAACAGGCAAAAATCGCTGAACAAGCGGGTGCAGTTGCTGTTATGGCTTTGGAGCGCGTCCCTTCAGATATTCGCGCGCAGGGCGGCGTTGCAAGAATGAGTGATCCAAAAATGATAAAAGAAATTATGAAAACTGTTTCGATTCCGGTGATGGCAAAAGTTCGCATCGGACATTTTGTGGAAGCGCAAATTCTTGAAGCACTTGGCGTTGATTATATTGATGAAAGCGAGGTGCTTACGCCTGCGGATGAGCAATTTCATGTTGATAAATCGAAATTCAAAGTTCCTTTTGTTTGCGGATGTAGAAATCTTGGAGAGGCGTTAAGGCGCATAAATGAGGGCGCGGCAATGATTCGTACGAAAGGGGAGGCGGGTACGGGGAATGTTGTTGAAGCGGTGAGGCATGTGCGCGCGGTGAAGGACGAAATTGCATTTTTAAAAGGCGCAGAAAAAGAATTGATCGCGGAAAAAGCCAAAGAAATGCGCGTTCCTATTGCACTCGTTGAATACGTTTCAAAAAATCAAAAACTGCCTGTTGTGAATTTTGCAGCCGGTGGCCTTGCCACTCCTGCGGATGCGGCAATGATGATGCAAATGGGATGTGATGGCGTTTTTGTTGGAAGTGGAATATTTAAATCTTCGAATCCTTTAAAGCGTGCGAAAGCTATTGTTGAAGCAGTTTTGCACTTTAATGACGCTAATGTTTTGGCTCGTGTATCAGAAGGACTGGGCGAACCAATGAAGAGTCTCGAGATTAGTAAATTGACTGATTTGTATGCGAAACGCGGAAATTAAAACTAAAATGCGGATTGGCGTGCTTGATATTCAAGGATCAGTTGAAGAGCACGCCATGATGCTTGAAAAATGCGGCGCTGAAGTTGTTTTTGTAAAAACGGTGCGCGATTTGAAAAGCGTGCGTGGCTTGATTATCCCCGGCGGAGAAAGTACGCATATTTCTATGATGCTTAATTCCAGCGGACTTTTTGATGCGATAAAAAAGAAAATTAATGACGGTATGGCTGTTTACGGAACGTGCGCGGGAGCGATTTTGCTTGCAAAAAAAATTCTTGGAGATAATGGGACGATTGGCGTGAAATCTTTTAACGTGATTGATGCGGAGATCGAAAGAAACGCTTATGGAAGGCAAACTGACAGCTTTGAAGTTGATGTGGAAATTCCGGCGCTTGGAAATGGTGCGGCCGAAAAAATGCGTAATTTTTCTGCGATTTTTATTCGTGCGCCAAAAGTAAAACGCGTTGGAAAAAATGTCGAGATTTTGGCGAAATATAAAAATGAAATCGTGATGGCTGAAGGAAAATTCGGCAACGCACAAAAAAACAACATCTTAATTTCAACGTTTCATCCGGAACTCACGAACGATACTCGCGTGCATGAATATTTTATAAAAATGGCGGCCTAAATTTCTGAAAAATCCGGGGCATCTGGGGCCTCTGCTATTCCAGCTGCGTCCGCGACTTCTCCCGGCTTTGCTTTTCTAACGCGCTTTCTTTTCCCGTCTTTAAGCTCTTGCAATGATAAATATGAGCCCTGAACATACGTTCTTTGCACTTCAAATTGGCAAGGCTGAACTAATGTAATCCTTGTTTCGTCCGATTTTAATCTAGCCAACGTCTCTTTAACAAGAGCATTATGCTCTTTTATTTTTTCCGCGGCTTCAGCCTCAATCGCCTCTATTTCTTGCACTATATTAAACGCTCTGCCCGGCTTACCGCTATTAAGCGCTACCACTAAAGCTTCTCTTGCGTATCTTAATTTTTCATTTTTCTCTTGTTCGATTATTTTTAATTCAGGATCATTGCTGAAAAACCTTAATGCGGCTTGCAAAAGTCGTTCTTGATTTTCGTCTCTATAAGAACTCACTTCCAATTGCCCCATTGGTGCCGGACTTAAATCCAAGCCTTCTATAACGCCCGATGTCGCCATCTCGCTATGCATCCCAAGCGCTGCTTGTGATGCCTTTTTCTTCACGATTGCAGTGAGTTCAACAACTCCTTCTTCAGGCACTTCATCTAATCGCGTTTCGATAAACCTATCGAATCTTTCACTTTCCGTCATGGTGTTCCCTTTAAGCACTGTATCCCCTCTACGCAATGCTTCGTCCAAAAGTATTGCTCCCGGATCAACACGTCTTTCTTCTTTTTTTTGCACATATCCTAAAACTCTTGAAAATGGATCAACATCCACTGCGAAAATCTCTGAAAGTTGAATTAAGCCTTTTTTATAATCTTGCCAGACTACAAGCGTGTCTGTACATGGGCGATATTCTATTCTGCCGCCTTCTTTTTCATATTTTTTATAAACACGTATTGCCTTTAATTCATCCATACCCGGATTGTCTGACTCGAAAAGCTCTAAAACTCTTTTTTGTTGCACCAAAATTACTTTTCTTCTTACTGCTTGTTTTGCACGGTCTTTCGCAGTTGTGAAATCGATTTTTACGGACCCAAGGCTTTTTCTTGGCATTATATCTCTTTCAGCTGTTACCGCATCAACGAAAATAATTTCATCGTCCGGCTCCGGAGGCTCTTGCTGTGGCTCTGCCGGCTGTTCTGCTTCTGCTGGTGCTTCAACTGCCGCTTCCGGTTCTTCCAATGTAACTGGCGGGGCTATAGCTGGCTTCGGTGGCTCAATTACTTCTTCCGGCATTTCCGGCTGTTCATCGTAAAATGTTTTCAAAAATACCAAAACTACATATTCAATTTCTTGTAAAAATCTCTCGCTGCATCCTTCAAGATTCTCACGCGATATGCCTTTCCCGAACGGCATTCCTTTGCGCCTAAAAATAAAACCTGCCTTACTATTTTCGTCAAAAGTTCCTTCAAATGTATATACACCTTGTTCGTTTTGTCCTGTTAAAAACCACGTATATGTAATTTTACCTTTTTCGCCTCTCGCCTTTTTAATAGAAATCTTTTTGAAAATTTTATTAAGTGGCGAATCAACGGCGGACATTGTGCCTTTATAGCTCATTCCGTCGCCCATAACGCGCTTTTTACACGTTTTTAAACTTCCCGACATTTCATCTATTTGCCCTGTGCGATCTAATGCTTCTAATTCTCCTGAGACCTGCGCTGAAATAGATGATGCCAATTCTTTTGTTGCCGGGACTATT
>JBAYGM010000096.1:0-4812 GCA_041666705.1 Candidatus Altimarinota bacterium
AAGAAGTACCGAGCAAAACTGTTGGCGAAGGCGTTATGGAAAAATTGAAAAAAATTGATGAAGTTGCATATATTCGATTTGCTTCGGTATATAGGCATTTTAAAGATTTGGAAAGTTTTCAAAAAGAGGTGCAGAAGTTGATAAAATAGTTAAATCTTTTTTAATTAAGGCGGATCTTTATTTTTATTTGTGTTTTTATGTTTGACAATTTTATTTTTTTGTATTATAATTTAGTATACTAAAAATAAAATAAAAACAAAAATTGAAACCAAAAATATTTAAAATAGTGGTTGTCGTCGTGATCCTTTTTATGATAGGTGGATTGATTGGATTTGTTTCCAGACCATCTGAAAACTATTCAAAAGCAAGCTTCTTGGATTCTGATGTTACAACTGAACCTGCGGTTCTTGAAGTTGATTTGAATGAAGATACTGCAAAGAAGCCCGCTGCTCCTTCCTTGGAAGCTGCGCCGGAAACAGCGCCGGTTGAAAAAAAGATTGCTACTCCTGAAAATAAAGAAGCTATACCGGCTACCGCTAAACCAACTGCTACTCCAGTCGTTACACCTGAAGCCACTCCTGCATTGGAACTCAGTGGGAGCCCTGAATGTTCATTTGAAATGCCTGCTCAAGGTGTGTTTTCCGCAAAACCAATAAAAAACACTCTTGGATTAAAAATTATGCCAAATCAAAAATTTCGAATGGCTTTGTTTTTTGAAAATACTGGAAATATTCCATGGTTTTCCGGAAATACAAATTGCCAAAATGTGCCGATTGTCAGCCTTGGAACGACTCGTTCACTTGATAGGCAAAGTACTTTTTTGAATGGCAATAGAATAATGATTAAAGATGAAAAAATCGAGCCGGGACAAATTGCGGCATTTGAATTTGAAGTAACGGCACCGGAAGCCGCGGATATTTATCGTGAATTTTTTGCACTCGTTATTGAAAATAGAACGTGGATGAAGGATTCGGAAATTATGGTTGATTTTCACGTTGGAGAAACCAGCGAATCCCAAGAAGATATTAATAAAAAAGCTGAACTTATCCCAATCTCCATGAAATTTTCCGAACTCGATTTAAGCGCTCCAAAATCGCTTGAAGTCGATTTATCGGAACAAAAAATGTATGTAAGAATCGGAGATAAATTAATAAGAATTTTCAGAACCTCAAGCGGCAAAGCCGATACGCCAACTCCAACCGGAGACTATAAAATTGAATTCAAACAGCAAGTTAGAATTGCCGGCGGTGGTATTCCTTATATCATGCCAAAATGGCAAGCATTCTATAAAGGCGCCGGATTACATGCTCTTCCAAGTCTTGGAAATGCAACTCTTCGTCACAGAATTTTGCAACTTGAGCCAGATCAAGAAGCTCCAACGGAATGGTTTCAGGACGATTCCCTTTGGACAGAAGCCGTTGATCATATTGGCACGCCGGTCAGTCATGGATGCGTGAGGCTTTTGCCTGATGATGCAGCATTTGTTTATGACTTCACGGACGTTGGAACGCCGATTGCAATTCATTATTAGTAATTTGATGGCATACGCGCGATTAATACTTTTTCAAATGAATTTGAAGAAAGAGCGTTATTTGCTTCTCCATAAGTCCACATTAAATCAGCTATAGCTGTTGTTCCTGCTCCTTTTATGATTGTGATTTTTGCCGTATCAGATCCAACTTGCTTTGTACATTCAACAACTCCGCTTGATACAGCTTTTATTTCATTACCTCTACAAACAAAAAGCCAGTTGCTTGATCCTGCATCGCCGCCCGGATTGCTTGTTAAATTAATTCTATATGGACATTTGGCCTGATTGCTATTCCAGTTTAATTCATCCGATAACGTATTATAGAAATCCATCCAATTTGGATAAAGAGCTTGTGCATTGTTGAATGCGTTCCCGAAACTACCTATATAGGAAACATAAGCCAATGTTGGGGAAAATTGTGATACCGGACACGTTATGCTATTGAGCGGATTATTTATTGTTATTGCTGTTGCGCTGCCGGGTGCTTTTGGCGCAACCATGGCGGTTTGTAAAAGTCCTGAATCGATAAAATATCCGGCTGATAATCCGGCTACGAGAATGATCGCCGCTACGGAAATAAATAGCGCTGAGGGTTTTTTCATAAGACTTGGGGTTATAGCTTAAATTATAACATGCAGGGACGTTTCCTGAAAATGGCTTGTGCAAGTAATCCGGGGACAGAGGTAAATTTATTTACCGCCTACGTCCTCGTGTCAGAAATTTGTTAGATATTTGACCTTTGGTTTTCGAGTTTTGTCGTCTAAAATAGATACACCATGAGCCACATACTCGAAAATCTAAACAAAGAGCAGAAGGAAGCGGTTATGCATATTGACGGACCGATGTGCGTTCTTGCGGGAGCAGGTAGTGGAAAGACGCGCGTGCTTACGCATCGAATCGCTTATATGATTGGAGATGGAAAAATTTCCCCAAATAATATCTTGGCTGTAACTTTCACAAATAAGGCCGCTGAAGAAATGAAAAAGAGACTTGCGAAACTGCTTGGCAAAGCCACTTATTCAAGGCATGAATCTACGGATATGCCGACTGTTGGGACCTTTCACTCGATTTGTTTAAGGATTTTAAGACAGCATGCGCATATGATTGAATTTGAAGATAGCTTTGTTGTTTATGATGAATCCGATCAGCAAATTTTGATGAAAAATATAATGCGTGAAAAAGGTGTTGATGAACATAAAATAATTCCAAGAAGTGTTCTTTCTGAAATTTCGAATGCGAAAAATCAGCTCCTTGGACCTGATGCTTATCATGATTTTGTGGATTCAACTTTTTCTGAAGCCGTAGCCGACCTTTACCCTTCGTATCAAAGTGCATTGCATAAAAATCAAGCGATGGACTTTGATGATTTGATTATGAAAACTGTTGAACTTTTTCAAAAACAGCCGGATTTACTGGCTTATTATCAGGAAAAATGGAAATATATTTCCGCAGATGAGTATCAGGATACAAATAAAGCGCAATATGTTTTGCTGAATTTGCTCGCGAATAAATATAAAAACATTGCTGTTATTGGAGATGACGATCAGAGCATTTATTCATGGCGCGGAGCGACTGTTCAGAATATTTTGGACTTTGAAAAAGATTATCCTGATGCCAAAATTGTGAAGTTGGAACAAAATTATCGCTCAACAAAACAAATTCTTGATACGGCACATTCTGTTATTTCCAAAAATAAAAAACGCAAAGATAAAAAACTTTGGACACAGCGTGCAGATGGTGAAAAAATCAGGATTTGGAGGGCCTTGAATGGCATGCATGAAGCTGAACTTATTGCTGAAGAAATCTTGTCTAGGTTACAGACTTATGAAGATCCGCGATATAACGATTTTGTGGTTTTATATCGCACGCATGCACAATCACGCGTGATTGAAGAAGTGCTTTTGAAATTTGGAATTCCATATAAAATTATCGGCGGAATAAAGTTCTATAGCAGAAAAGAAATTAAGGATATTGTGGCTTATTTACGCGTTATTACGAATCCAAGCGACACCGTTAGCTTGATGAGAATTATTAATGTTCCACCAAGAAATATTGGCGCAAAAACGATTGAAGCTTTGCAAAATTTTTCCGTGCAAAATGACGTTACTGCTTTTGAAGCGATTAAAATGGTTGCAAATTCAGGTGAAGAAAGTGGCTCTAGTATGGGCGTAAACGGCAGCATCGATATCCCAACTGCAAAAAAAGAATCTTTAAAAAACTTTATAAAAGGAATTGAAAGATTGCAAAAAATAAATTCAGAAAATAGTGCGGCGGGCGTTATCAAGCATGTTATTGAAGACAGCGGATATAAAAAATTTATTGATGATAATACGGCGGAAGGCGAGGCCGCGCTTGAAAATGTGCGCGAACTTATTTCTGTTGCGAAAAAATATGACAGCCTTGAAGCGGGCATGAGTTTACGCGTATTTCTTGAGGAAATTTCGCTTATCGCAGAAGCCGATAACCTTGATGAAAAGGAAAATTCGGTAACAATGATGACTGTTCATGGCGCAAAGGGACTTGAATTTCCATATGTTTTTATCGCCGGAATGGAAGATGGAATTTTCCCACACGTTCGCAGTTTGATTGAAGCCGGCGAACTTGAGGAAGAAAGACGTTTGATGTATGTGGCTTGCACGCGCGCAAAAGAGGTTTTGTATTTATTATTCGCGCAAGAAAGACTTCTTTATGGCGATTATAAATCAAATGCACCTTCGCAATTTTTGGAATATCTTGATGAAGCGCTTGTTGAGAAAAATTACATTCCGGAAAATAGCATGTTCTCGCGCGAAAAGGAATCCGAAGGAATCGCAGAACAATATTTTGGCGCGACTTCCGATGAATTTTCCGCAGGATTTAGCATGGATAGAAAAGCATTTAAACCTGTGCCGGTTGAAAGAATCGAAGAAGGTTCCGAATTTAAAGATGGCGATAAAATCAATCATGCCACTTTTGGCAAAGGAATTGTTTTGAATGTTATCGGAGGCGTTGCGACTGTTGCTTTTGAAGATCCGCGAATTGGAGTAAAGAAACTTGCAATATCGGTGGCGCCGATGAGGAAGATTTAGATTCTTTATCGTACTCTTTATCTGCTTATAAAATCCGCAGATAATACTTTTAATATTGTGCCGACATTCGCAATTAGAAGATCGGACATTGTAGATACGCCTTCTGTTTGACATCTTGTTTCATATGTAAGTCTATTTTCAAAAGACTCTAATGTATCTCGCAAACTAATATCTCCGAAACATTCGCGTGGCAAACAGTGTTCTATATCGTTA
>JBAYGM010000097.1:0-4804 GCA_041666705.1 Candidatus Altimarinota bacterium
GGTTCAGAAGTTTCCGCTTTGCTCGGACGTATTCCGTCTGCCGTTGGTTATCAGCCTACACTTGCAAGTGAAATGGGTGAACTTCAAGAAAGAATTACAACAACAAAAAATGGTTCTATTACATCTGTTCAAGCGGTTTATGTTCCTGCTGATGACTTGACTGATCCTGCTCCCGCAACAACATTCGGACACTTGGACTCAACAATCGTTCTTACAAGACAACTCGCAGAACTTGGTCTTTTCCCTGCTGTTGATCCGCTTGATTCAAGCTCAACAATCATGGATCCTAAGATCTTGGGACAAGAGCATTATGAAGTTGCTCGCGGTGTTCAAAAAGTTCTTCAGAGATATAAAGATTTGCAAGATATCATCAACATTCTTGGTATGGAAGAACTTGCGGAAGATGATAAATTGGCTGTTAATCGCGCTCGCAAAATTCAGAAATTCTTGTCACAACCTTTCTTTGTTGCTGAAACATTCACAGGACGCGCAGGTGCTTATGTATCGTTAAAAGACACCATTCGATCATTCAAAGAAATTCTTGAAGGAAAACACGATAGCAAGCCGGAAGGAGCGTTCTATATGAAAGGAAGCATTGATACCGTAACTGAAGAAAATAACTAATTACTAAGTGCGCTAATTTCTATTAAATTTCACAAATGGCATTCAAGTTTCAAATAACAACACCGGAAAAAATTGTACACACGTCTATGGCGGATTCTGTTAGCGTGCCAACCGCTGATGGAGAAATCACAATTTTGAGCAATCATATGCCGTTAATCTCTGCTGTGAAAGTTGGAGTTTTGCATGTTAAGCACGGCAAAGAAGAAACATATATGGCAGTTGACGGAGGAATTTTGAAAATGGACAAAGGTGGACTTATGATTTTGGCAAATTCCGCGGAAAGAGCTGATGACCTTATCGAAGAACAAGTTCGAAAAGCGCAAGAGGATGCTAAAAAAGCCATGGAAGAAAAACGCACAGGAACAGTTGAATTTACACAGGCTTTTGCGGCACTTGAAAGAGAAACTATGAAACTCCGAGCGATTAGAAGATCAAGATCGGCGAGAAGTGGATCGATTGGAACGAGCAATATTGGAGAATAGTTTGCTTGAAACTCACTCCAATTCACACCAAGTCACTCCAAGAAATTATCAAAATAAGAAATCGTAAATAACAAACGAAATGCAAAAAGAAGCAAAAAATCAGGGAGAAAAGAAAAGCAATGTATTTGCTTCGCTCAGCCTTGCTTGGGAACTCGGATATACAATCGCTTTGCCAATCGCAATCCTTGGTTTTGGCGGAGCTTATGCGGATAAAAGACTGAATACTGTTCCACTTTTTATTCTAATCGGAATCGCACTCGCAATCATAATCAGTGGAATTGGAATATATAGAAAAGTAAAAAATATCGTTAACTAAAATATGGCAACATTTGCGCCACCAACACTCGGCTCGGAAACAATTTTCCACATTGGAAGTTTCCAAATCAGAAACACGTTAATCACATCGTGGATTGTAATTTTGCTGATTGGAATCGGTGCTTATTTATATTATAGAAAATCAAAAAAACTTGTTCCAGCCGGATGGCAAAATTTTGTTGAAATGCTTGTTGAAGGAATCTTGAATTTCTTTGAAACAATCACGGGAGATCGCGATTTGGCAAAAAAATTCATGCCAATTTGCGGAACAATATTCTTATATATATTTATCTCAAATTTATTCGGACTTTTTCCAGGATTCGGAACGATTGGAATATACGAAATGCATGAAGGACATGAAATTTTAGTACCATTTTTAAGATCCGTGAACGCGGATGTTAATATGACTGCCGGAATTGCTTTAATCTCGGTTGTGATGACGCAAGTTTATGGACTTACAACCTTAAAACTCGGTTATCTTAAGAAGTTTTTCGTGAATCCTTTTAAAGACCCTGTCGGAACATTTGTTGGAATCCTTGAACTCGTTTCCGAATTCGCAAAAATCGTTTCATTCACATTCAGACTTTTTGGAAATATATTCGCAGGAGAAGTTTTGCTTGCAGTTATTGCCTTTCTTGTCCCGTTTATCGCACCTTTGCCATTCTATGGACTGGAAATGTTTGTCGCATTTGTGCAGGCACTCGTGTTCTCGTTATTAACACTCGTTTTCTTCACGATGGCAACTGTGAGTCACGGGGATCATGAAGAGCACGAGAAACATCATGAGGGGCGCGCGGGGTCGGGACAGGCCCCTGCGGGTACAGCGCCCCTGTTAATCAAATAAGTTAATATTTAACCCATATAAACAATGGATAAAAATCTATTCGTAGCACTCGCGATGATCGGAGGCACAATCGGCCCTGCATTCGCAATCGGCATGCTCGCCGGAAAAGCCATGGACGCAATCGGAAGAAATCCGGAAGCGGCCAGCAAAATTCAAACAGCCATGATCTTGGCAATTGCTTTCGCTGAAGCTATCGCCATTTACGCATTGGTTGTCGCTCTTATTATTAAATTCGTTTAAACCAAAAACTCATGGAGTTAATCGAGAAACTTGGCATAGACTGGAAGCTTGTAATTGCGCAAATTATAAACTTTGGAATCGTTTTATTCCTTCTTTATAAATTCGCATTCAAGCCTGTGCTTTCCGCTTTGGACAAACGAAAAAACATGATCGAGAAAGGCGTAAACGACGCTAAAAAAAGCGAAGAATTACTTGCCGAAATCGAAAACATGAAAGAGCGTGCTTTAAATTCCGTAAAAGAAAAAACCGCGGAAATGATGGCCGAAGCTGCAAAAGAAGCTTCAAGCATGAAACAAGAAATGCTTGCTGAAGCCCATAATGAAGCCAAAAAAGCCATTGATAAAGCAAAAACCGAAATGGAAGCGCAAAAACAGTCGATGCTAAAAGAGGCAAAATCCGACATTGGACGAATGATCGTTGCCGCAACGACGAAAATTCTTGAAAGAGAATTCTCGGAAAGCGATCAAAAACGTTTGATGGAAGATGCTGCCAAAGAAATTGCTAATGTTATATAAATAATGAAAACAACGCCAAGAAATTACGCTAAAGCGCTTGCCGCTTTATTAAAAACTCAACCTGTTACAAAAGAACTGGTGCAAAATTTTGTAAAAATTTTACGAAAATCACATCAGGAAAAAATGCTAAATCGCATTGTTGCTATTGCGGAACAAATTTTGATTGAAGAAAATGGCGAGATTAAGGTTGATGTAATTTCCGCGTCCGAAATGACGGAAAAAAATATTGCCGACTTAGGCAAAATGATTGAAAGCGCCACAAATCTTAAGCCTCTTATTTCATACAAAGTGGATAAGGGGCTTAAAGGAGGCGTTAAATTGCGCGTTAAGGATTACATGATTGATGCGAGCTTGAGCGGAAAGATTGAAAGTATGAAACGTGCCTTTACGGAATAACAAAATCCAAATTGTTCCAAAGGACAAATGATAAATTAAATTCGAAAATTACAAAATTAAAATAATAAAACTTAAAACTATAAATTATGTCAGAATCATCATCAAACATCATTGGATTATTGAAAAAGCAGCTTTTGGATTTCAAAACACAAGCTTCCACGGAAGAAGTCGGAACAGTTATTGAAGCCGGTGACGGCGTTGTCCGCGCAACTGGCTTAAGCAACGCAAAATCAGCCGAACTTCTTGAATTCCAAAACGGTACACTTGGATGGGCTTTGAACCTTGAAGAAGACACCGTTGGAGCGGTTATTCTTGGTGAATCCGAAGGTATCAAAGAAGGCGACACCGTTAAATCCACAGGAAGAATTTTGTCCGTACCGGTTGGAGATCGCTTGATTGGACGCGTTGTAAATGCGCTTGGACAACCCCTTGATGGAAAAGGTGCAATCCAAAGCGATAAATTTTATCCTGTTGAAAAAATTGCTCCGGGCGTTATGTTCAGAAAAGGCGTTGATCGACCTGTTCAAACAGGTTTACGCGCAATTGATGCAATGATTCCAATCGGAAGAGGTCAACGTGAACTTATTATCGGAGATAGACAAACCGGAAAAACAGCTATTGCGGTTGATGCAATCATCAATCAAAAAGGTGAAGACATGGTTTGTATTTATGTCGCGATCGGTCAGAAAGAATCAAAAATTGCAAAGATCGTAACTGAATTGGAAAAACACGGCAGCATGGAATACACAATCATAGTTATGGCCGGTGCAAGCCATCCTGCGTCACTTCAATTCCTTGCGCCTTATTCAGGATGCGCTATGGCGGAATACTTTTTGGATAAAGGAAAAGACGTTTTGATTGTGTACGATGATCTTTCAAAACATGCAAATGCATACAGACAAATTTCTCTTTTACTTAAGAGACCACCTGGACGTGAAGCTTTCCCTGGAGATATTTTCTACTTACATTCACGCTTACTTGAAAGAGCTTGCTGTATCGATAAACAGTTTGGCGGTGGTTCTATCACGGCTTTACCTGTTATTGAAACTCAAGCCGGTGATCTTTCCGCTTATATTCCTACAAATGTTATCTCGATTACAGATGGTCAAATATTCCTTGAATCAGATTTGTTCTATAAAGGCATTCGCCCTGCTATTAACGTTGGACTTTCAGTTTCACGCGTTGGATCTGCGGCTCAAATTAAAGCCATGAAAAAGATTGCAGGAAAAATGCGTCTTGAACTCGCTCAATATCGTGAACTTGCCGTTTTTGCGCAATTTGGTAGCGATTTGGATGCAGGAACAAAGAAACAGCTTGATCGTGGCGCCAGACTCACGGAAATTTTGAAACAGGGTCAATATGTCACAACGCCTGTTGAAATGCAGGTA